>CALYRA010000028.1 GCA_945292135.1 uncultured Dysgonomonas sp. | reverse complement strand
AAGAAATTTTTGCTTATCAAATGATATAATTTATATGATAAAAAAAGTTTTCATATTAATTTCTTTGTTTTCGGCAGCAGTTACATTGCTATCCCAAAACCATGAATTTGTCTTAAATGCAGAATTACAAAATTCTGATAGAAATGGTCAAAAAGTTCTATTGTATAAATATGATTATAATAATTATCCAATAGGAGCAATTGATTCAACAGTTGTCGCAGGTAAAAAATTTTCATTTAAAAATTCTGTACCTGAAAGGCTTGAAATTTGGTATATTGAAATTGTAGACGACAGTAATCCCAATAATAATGTAAGGTGCATTTTTATACCCGAACCCGGTACTCTAACTCTGACAAATGAAGAGAAGCTCTTTTACGTAAAAGGCGGAGATGAAAATCAAAAATTACTGATTTTTCAAACCGAGATTCTCTATAATGTGTTGAAACTCGAAGAAGAATATATTGCATATTATCATTCTAAAGAAGGAGATTCAGTATCTCAGAATTTTGAAAAGAAAATTGACGATATTAAGAAAGATATGGCTACTATATTCTTTAATTATATTAAGCTTAATATTTCAAATGGCGTTGGAGAATTCTTATTTATAAACCAATATTCTGTTCTTTCACCTTCGCAGCAAAAAGATTTATATAATCAACTTAATGATGAAGCAAAGGAATATAGATCTATTAATATAATTGCAACTAATAACGGTTGGACGAACAATAGTTTATCCGAGGGCGACAAATTTGAGGGCATTGATTTGATGACTTTGAATGGCAAGACTGAAAACATCGCTGATTATATAGGCAAAGGTAAAGTTGTATTAATAGACTTTTGGGCTACCTGGTGCGGACCTTGTCGTAAGGAAATGCCCAATATTGTTTCGCTATACAATAAATACAAAGACAGTGGATTTGAAATAATCGGAATTTCATTAGATAACGATGAAGATAGTTGGAAAAATGGCGTTGCCAATTTAAATATGACATGGCCTCAGTTTTCTGACTTAGGCGGTTGGAAAGGTAAAGCGGCGACAAGCTATCAGATAAACCGTATCCCTCAAACTTTTCTATTAGACCGTGATGGAACGATTGTAGCTGTTGACTTGAGAGAAGAATCGTTAGAGAATAAAATTGAAGAACTACTTAAAGGTAAATAATTATAAAAATTATATGATGATGGGAGGAGAATCATTTCAGATTCTCCTCTTCTTGTTCTTTCTTGTATACCCGTGGAAGCATTATCGAAGAATAGAGAGTAAGAACAGCTCCTATCAAAAGAGTTATTACCCACTCGTGCATGTCTACAAACATCAAATATGCTGATACGGCAAAAAACAATACTGCAAATATCTGGATATTAAATAATCTTTTGCCTCTTATACTTTTCCGGGATATTTACTTGTAAAAGTAATGGCACCAAATCCGATAACTCCTATAATCATTGAATATTTTGCCATTTCAACAGAAAAAGAAAATAAAATTGCGGCAAGAAGAATAAGCAATGCGGATATCTGGAAAATAGTATTCTTGAATTGAGGGTTTAATTTCATATATTTTCATTCTATAATGAAGATATCTTCGTCGGCGTTTTTCATAAGAAAATTTTCACGAGCAAATTTTTCAATATCTTCTTTATTCGAGTTTAATTGTTTTAACCTTTCCTTATCTTGTTCAGTTTGTACGCGATAATGTTTTATTTCTTTTTTTAGTGTCATAATCTGCGCGTCATAGCTTATCCGGGTAAAAATATTACTTTCGCTGATAAGGAAGCAAAATAGAATTAGTACGGCAATTGCCGCCAATTGTATTTTTGTATATCGCCTTGTGAGATAAAAAGCTATACGTTTCAAAAATCTACTTCCTTTCATATTTCACTATCTATTTAAAAGAAAACACCTTACAAAGATATATATTTGTATTGAATAAAATATTACGAATGGATAATAAAGATAGTATAGCAACAAAATACAAGAATTATTTGCTTTTGGAACGTTCATTGTCTCCCAATTCGATAGAGGCGTATATTGAAGATATGTCTAAACTTTTAAGATTTATCAATGATGAAAGCCTATCCATAAGAGATTTGACGCTGGATCATTTGCAACAATTTGTGGCTCAACTTTATGACTTAGGAATCAATCCGCGTTCTGTGAGTCGTATTATCTCAGGCATTAAGTCTTTCTTTAACTTTTTGCTTATTGATGGATACATTGATAAAGATCCCTCCGAATTGCTTGAAACGCCAAAAATTGGATTGAAATTGCCCACTGTTCTTACTTTAGAAGAAATAGAATCTATCTTTAAAATCATTGACCATTCTACTCGCGAAGGGCAACGAAATAGAGCTATGTTGGAAATATTATATGGGTGTGGATTAAGAATTTCTGAATTGACAAATCTTAAATTCTCTGATTTATTTCTTAATGACGGTTATATCAAGGTGGAAGGTAAAGGAAGTAAACAGCGTCTGGTTCCTATTTCATTAATTGCAATTAAGGAGTTGGAAAAATACATGATATATCGTAATCTGCTAAATGTAAAAAAAGGAAGTGAGGATATTGTTTTCTTAAGCAATAGAGGAACGCCAATTTCGCGTATAATGGTTTTTCATTTTATAAAACAATATGCTTTTCAAGCACAAATCAAAAAAAATATCAGTCCTCATACATTCCGACATTCATTCGCAACTCATTTGCTCGAAGGGGGAGCAAATATACGGGCAATCCAGTTAATGCTCGGGCATGAAAAAATCACGACTACCGAAATTTATATACATATGGATAGAGAATATCTACGTCAAGAAATAATTGAACATCACCCACGCAATAAAAGATAACTTTTTTTTTAAATTTATTCTTAAAATTAAAATCTCAATACTTTATCTTTGCCATAGAATTACAAATAAGTATAACTAATAATAAATATATATTATGAAGAAATATTTTTTCTCTGTCGCTACAGTCATAGCCTTGTCAAGCAGCATCTTATTTTCATCTTGTATAGGATCATTTAACTTATCACGAAAACTTTTGTCTTGGAATCAAACCATCGATAGTAAATTTGCAAATGAAGTTGTTTTCGTTGCGTTTTGGATTGTTCCGGTATATGAAGTTTGTATCCTTGCCGATATTTTAGTGATCAATTCAATAGAATTTTGGTCAGGAGACAATCCTGTTGAAGCAGGAATCATAAAGAAAGTACAAGGTAAGGATGGTATTTATACTGTAGAAACTTTAGAAAATGGTTACCATATTGAAAATGAATCTGGAGAAGAAATGAATCTTGTATATGATAAAGATTCTAACACATGGAGCGCTGTAACAGCGAATGAAACAAAAAAACTAATTAAGTTTGAAGATAAAGATAATGCTATAGTATACCTTCCGAACGGAGAGGAAAAGAAATTTGAAATATCTGAAAGTGGTGTTCTTGCATTTAAACAATCAGTATTTGATAATGTGTATTTAGCATCTAAATAAATATTTAATTTAAATAATTGTATTAAGCATATAGATCAAAACTATATGCTTTTTCAATAATAGATTAATTTATAGGAATTTATGAAAAATTATCGTATTCTCTTTGTCTGTTTGGGAAATATCTGCCGTTCGCCTGCGGCAGAGGGTATTTTGAAAAAAAAGATAAAGGAAGAAGGTTTAGAAGATAATATTACAATAGACTCTGCCGGCACGGGAGGATATCACAATGGCGCTTTGCCTGATTCCCGTATGCGGCATCATGGGGCTCGACGAGGATACAAATTTGATTCTATTTCTCGCAAGCTTAGTCAAAATGATTTTGAGCGGTTTGATATGATAATTGCTATGGATGACAGCAATTATCATAATATAATGCGTTTAGCGCCGGATTTGGAAGCGGAGAAAAAGGTTTATCGGATGGTAGATTTTTCTGTTAATTACGGACACGACCATATCCCCGATCCTTATTATTCCGGAGCGGATGGATTTGAGTTAGTTTTGGATTTGTTGGAAGATGCTTGCGAAGGTTTATTGGATAAAATTAAAAAGGGTGAACTCTGAAATTTAGTTTATTATTCAAATTCTATTAATTCACCCTACTTATTTCTCCTCCTTCAAAGAAGTTAATTATATTTTGTGAAACTTCCTTCTCCATATCTATTCTTCCCGCATAAGTTTGAGTTCCGGCATGTGGAGTAAAAATTACATTCTCAAATTTCTTTAACTCTTCAGGAATCTTAGGTTCTTTTTCAAACACATCAAGTCCTGCGGCAAAAATTTCTTCTTTTTCCAACGCTTTAATAAGCGCTTGTTCGTCAACTAAGCTTCCTCGAGCGGTATTGATTAAGATTGCGGTTTTCTTCATTTTCTTTAATTCACTCTCCCCTATCAAATGGAAAGTTTCGGCTGTTGCTGGGGCATTTAGCGAGATAAAATCCGATTCCTTTATCAAAGTTTCAAAATCAACAAATTTAGCGTTGTATTTATTTTCAATAGCTTTATCTAATCGATGACGATTACAATAGATTATTTTCATTCCCGACGCGACTGCTCTTCTTGCTACTGCCTGACCGATTCGTCCCATTCCATAGATACCCAAAGTCTGCCCATAAATAGGTAATCCGAGATTATCGAATAGCCCCCAACCTATTCTTTCATCACTGTGAAGTTTGTTATTATAAAATCCTATACGACGAGCGGTAGCCATTATCAAAGCGAAGCATAATTCTGCGGTAGGTTCTAATACCGAATAAGGGGTATTTGTCACAGTAATACCTTTTTGGGTAGCATAATCTACGTCAATATTATTATATCCTACGCCAAAGTTAGCTATCAATTTCAGATTCTTTCCGGCATCAATTATATCTTTATCTGTCTGAAATGAAAAGTTAGGTATAAGAATTTCCACCTCTGCTATTCTCTCTATAACTTCACTTTTAGTAAAATGCTTATTTTCGGGATATATCATTTCGAACTTACCTTCAAGCGCTTTAAAACCTTCACGTTTGAAGTTATAACCCATTAATATCTTTTTCATAAGTATTATTTTTATAAGATTCCTTTTTCTTGCAATAATTCGCGAACTTTTGCCCAATCTACATATGGTCGTTCGCACTCTTCATCATAAATTAAAGGACAGCCTAAGTTAGCGTCATCTATATATAAATGTCCATAGGCTTTGGGCGAAGATGTCCAAAAACGTTGCATGGGATTCTTTTGTACGCCATAAAGTGGGATTTCGTTTCTTTCAAACCAAGCTATTGCCTCTGTCAATACATTTTCTTCTATAATGACCTCTATTCCATCTACTTTCTTTTTCTTTTTTCGATCGCTACGCATGGTAAATAGAATTAATCTATGTCCATTCGCAACCAATTCTCTCAAAACGGGTATCGCTCCGATGTCCTTTCCTATATCCGGAAATTCGTGGGATACACAAGTCCCGTCAAAGTCTAAACATATATCCATGTGGTTTTAATCGTAATTCTTTATATTATTTTTGTATAAAATTGATATCCCCTTTATATTCTTTATTTACTATTAATATTAAGGGCGTGCGTGATTTATATGTCTCTTTTTTCTCTTCTCTAATAACATATGTAAAATCAATAGCGTTTCCGTTTTGAAATAATGATTCCGGAGTAATGATAGTTGTGAAATCAGACTCTTTACCTATAACTGCTATAACATATTCTTCCGAAAAATTAATTGTTGTTGGTTTACCGTTTTCCCCCATTGTAGCAGCCATTCCAAAATATTTATCAAAATCTTCTTGAGTAAATATTGTCAGGGTCATGAAATCTTTATCTATATTGTTTTTGACGTAATAATTATTTGCCACATTAAATGGTATTTCTTTTTTAGAAACTGTCATATTTTTACTTTTTTCTTTATTTTCGGATTTACTCCCATTTGTTTTACATGTTACAAATAAGAATGAAATAATAATAGCCGATATAATAATTTTGTATTTCATATTTTTTCGATTTGATTTTAATAAAAAACAAAATTATAAGAACTTCGGTTCTTAAAAAATGAATTTAATAATTAGTTTTATTTTAATAATAAAAAAGGCTAACGTTTTGTTAGCCTTTTATATTTAATACATATTATTCTTATTGTTTTTCAGCCGAAAGTTCCTGTGTTACCATCCATAGTTTATATTTCAAATCCATATCCTTTGGTAAATAGACAACAAGGGGTAATCTACTATTATATCTTACCATTAATGTTTTGCCGGAAACAAATTTATTTTCTTTTGCTCCCGGACATGCCATCATTGTGGAAGCGACTTCTCCTTCTGATTTAAATATATAGTATGTATATCCCCAACCATCTATTGTTTCTTCTAAAAACTCACCCATCAATAGGTGGTCATTACAGTCAACATCCATCATTTTTCCGGGTATGAGTTCAACTTGAGAAAGATTTTCATCTTCCAATTGATTTAGATAAATTACATATCTAACATAGTCATTTACACTTGAAGGATAAAATTTCAAGTTATCCACAGCCTCTTTAGTTGGTTTAATTTCTATTGTTTGGGCATTCATACTCATAGAAAAAAATATACTTAAAAAAGTAACAATAAATGTAATTCTCCAAAAATGTTTCATATAAATAATTATTTATTTTCTTTTTATTAAGACAAACAAAGATACAAAAGGCTTACTTTGGCGATAGTGATTTATTTTTTATTAACAAAATCATTTTAACTTTTGAAAATTAATATTCCGATTTTCTTCTATATCAATTTATAGTTCATTTTAAAAGAAAATAGTATGAACTCTATATTAGAAAAATATATGGTATATAACGTTTTATACTTATAGTTAATCAACTAATACCAATGTCAGTTATAATGATGGATTAAAGACTCTATTTCTGCGTTGCGGAAATTGAATTGGAGATTTTATAATTTTAAATCTTCTCTGTACAAAATTATCCAATAACAACGGTTGAATGTTTATGGTAGTTTTTTCATGTGCAATTTTTTGCATAATTGGATTGATAGGACGCTATGTTATATAAGAAACCTGATATTCTCTCGTCGTAAGTAATGTAAAAAAAGAGATATTAAAACCCATCATACAAAATCTACTGTCTATATTATTGAAAAATTGAAACAGATACTTCTGATTTATTGAAGATAAGGTATAAAAAATAAAAAGAGATTAGAGTAATCTTTGCTATTCTAATCTCCTGTATATATGCTTTTATTTAAAGCGTCTTACAATTTTACAGAGTTAATACTCTTCTTCGTTAAAGAAAAAGTCTTCTTTACTAGGATAATCAGGCCAGATATCTTCAATTGTATCAAAGATTTCTTCTTCATCTTCAATTTCCTGAAGATTTTCAATTACTTCTAATGGAGCACCTGAACGTTGAGCAAAATCTATTAATTCTTCTTTAGTTGCAGGCCACGGAGCATCTTCCAATTTGGAAGCCAATTCTAATGTCCAGTACATATATTAACTTTTAATGGTTTTACTTTGTATTTTTCGCAAAAATAAGATAATATTTCAATAATCAGTCTTGTTTCCAGAATATTTCTTCGCCGTTTAGATTACACTCTTTACGAGCCAGCAAAAAAAAGTAGTCTGAAAGACGGTTTACAAACTTGAGAATATTGTCTTCTACCGGATAATCCGCTTTGACCCTATACATACATCTTTCAGCTCTTCTGCAAACAGAACGGCATATATGTGCCCTGGAGGCTGATTCACTCCCTCCCGGCAAGACAAACTGCCTGATAGCAGGAAGTTTGCTATCTATTTCATCCATATGCTTTTCTATATACTCAATATTCTGATCAGAAATAATACTTGCTGCTTTAGCGGACATCGTTTCCGTTTCGGTCGCTAAATACGATCCTACCGTAAATAATTTATGTTGTATGAACCGAAGTACTTCCAATTCATTCTTATCTGTTATCGCGCATATTAAAAAACCTACAAAGGAATTTAATTCATCTATCGTACCATACGCGTCTAATCTTACATGTGTCTTTGATACGCGAGTTCCACCAACCAATGAGGTCGTTCCTTTATCCCCGGTTTTGGTATATGCCAAGCTTTTTTTCATAATATATTTCCCAATTTATTGCATTTATTCAAAAAGTA
>CALYRA010000027.1 GCA_945292135.1 uncultured Dysgonomonas sp. | reverse complement strand
TATCCAATGCTATTCCTCGGTCTGTGGCGTAAGAACTTTCTCCCAATTTTGACATATACCAATACATATCGGCATCTATCATCCTAAATATAAGCGTTTTGTCCCCAACCAAAGCCTGATCGTGGCTCTCTGCATAAGAAATTGTTTTTTCGTCTTCCCGTCTATTTGTCAATTCCCAGAATATACTTGTAGGCTTCCATTCCTGATCTTTTTTCTCTTTTATCGTCTTTATCCAATAATCGGGTATATTCATCGCCATGCGATAATCAAATCCAAATCCTCCATCTTTTATTTTGGCTGCTAATCCGGGCATTCCGCTGACTTCTTCGGCTATCGTGATCGCCTGCGGATTGATTTCATGTATCAGTTTATTGGCTAATGTAAGATAGGCTATCGCATCTTCATCTTCATTTCCATTGAAATAATCGCCATATCCTGCAAATTTGTCGCCTAATCCATGACTGTAATATAGCATGGACGTAACTCCATCGAATCTGAACCCGTCAAATTGGTATTCTTCGAGCCAATATTTACAATTGGAAAGCAGGAAATGAAGGACTTCGGGTTTTCCATAATCGAAAAGAAGCGAATCCCACGCGGCATGTTCTCGACGCGCTCCACTGTGAAAGTAAAGATCATATGATCCGTCTAAACGCCCCAATCCTTCTACTTCATTTTTTACGGCATGGGAGTGTACTATATCCATGATAACAGCTATACCTGATTGGTGCGCTTCATCTATCAAGCGTTTCAATTCATCAGGCGTTCCGAATCGTGACGATGGGGCGAAAAAACTGGAGACGTGATATCCGAACGATCCGTAGTAAGGATGTTCTTGTATAGCCATTATCTGGATGGCATTATATCCATCGTCTTTTATTCGCGGCAATACGTTGGTTCTGAATTCTTCATATGTCCCTACCCTGAATTCTTCGGTCGCCATACCGATATGACATTCATAAATCAATAGCGGATCTACATCGGGTTTAAATTTTCGGCTTTTATATTCGTAGGGTCTTTCGGGCGACCAAACCTGTGCGCTGAAGATTTTTGTATTTTCATCCTGAACTACTCGCGTTGCCCAAGCGGGAATGCGTTCGCCTTCGCCGCCTTCCCAATAAATATATAGTTTGAAAAGGTCTTCATGTTTTATCGCGGTCAAAGGCATTTCTATCTCCCATTGTCCGGAGTCATTCTTCTTTAACTTAAATTCTTCTCGTTTTTCCCAATTATTGAAAGTGCCTATCAAATATATTCGGGTAGCGTTAGGAGCCCATTCTCTGAATATCCACTTTTGACCTGTTTTGTGCAAACCGAAATATAAATACCCCGATGCGAAATCATATAAGGTTGTTTTCCCATTATCTGTTATCAGACTTTCTTTCTGCCGGGTATATTCATATCTTCCCTCTATGGCTTCGGCGTATGGTTCGAGCCATGGATCTTGTTTTAATAGTTTAAGCATTATTCAGGTATTTTATTTTTGGCTTTCTACAATTTAATTTTGACTACGACTTTACGTATTATTCCTTCTCCTATACAGGGGGCATGTCCGTCTCCCGAAAAAAATATTAGAAAATTACCGGGTTCTACCGTAAAATGGGTATCGGGTTTATCATTAAAGAATTGGATGTCTTTATCTTTATTAAAAGGCTCGATTTCATCTTTCAAATTGGCGCGACAAGTCCACCCGAAAGTTTCGCATTTACTGATTGGCAATTGGATGTCTATATATTCATTGTGAACTTCTAATTTCGCTTCTTCCTTCGTTTTCAATTCGCTGTCGCTGACAATAACATATAATTTGTCGCCCTCAAGTTTTACTTTCCCGGTAGGCGTTTTAGCGAAATCAACCGATTTCAAATACTCAAACGCTTTTTTGAACAAAGGGTGAATATGTTCATACGGTTTCGTATTTTTTAAGCTGTCTATTATCATAACCTGATATTTTTAAGTTTAATAACATTCATTCTATTTATTGTATTCATCCGTTCCTATTTTTATTTGGAACAAATATTCCCCTTCGGGATTATTATAAATATATTGAAAAATAACTCCCGACTTTCGATATGGCTCCATTACCACCTGGTTCTTTATAGCTTTGATCATAATCGGCTCCAGTCTTTTTTTTATCGAAATTGTATCTGAACTATCTTTCTGAAAGGAGGTATAATAATATTTGAAAGTTTTGGGAGGTATAACTTCGCAACGGTCGAGGCGGGTTATTTTGTCCAACATTACAGGACATTGCGAATTAACGGTCGCCGCTTCCTTTTCCATTACTTTCTGTATATTACTTTTTTCGGAACACTGAAACGAAAGCGAACATGTCAAAAATACGAATAACGCAACTCCAATAATTTTAATTCTTTTCATACCGATTATTTTAATATTCATTTCATAAAGTTCACTACAAGTTTACTAAATTTAATTGAATCTAATGCGATTTAATTCCCTTCTTTTGCCAATTGAGGCAAATTAAATATAGCGATTTGACGTTTTTTTTTTATTTTTGAAGCTAACAAATAGATTTAATTTATTTTATAAAAAAAAATATTATCAGAACCGACAGTATGAAACGAAACTTGTTTATCGCATTAAGTATTTTAATTATGACATATTCTTGTAATAGCAAACCCGACAATCCGTTTTTTGCAGAGTTTGACACCCCTAATGGTATTCCTCCATTTGATCAGATCAGAAATGAACACTTCATGCCTGCATTTGAAGAGGCTATGAAACAACAAAACAAAGAGGTGGAAGCCATAATCAATAACAGCGAGACTCCGACTTTCGAAAATACTGTCGTTGCGATGGATCATTCGGGGAAGATGTTGATACGCGTATCTTCGTTTTTTTCGGCATTGCGAGGAGCCGAAACGAATGACAGCATCAATGACATCGCCAAAATGATAACGCCGGTTCTCTCCGAACATGATGACAATATTTTCATGAACGAAAAGTTATTTTCACGTATAAAAGCTGTTCATGACGACACTACTCGTACGGATTATACTACCGAACAGAAAAAATTGATTGAAAAATATTATAAAAGATTCGTTCGCTCAGGCATTATGCTCGATAAAGAAAAACAAGCCCATTTGCGTGAAATAAACAAAGAGTTGGGCTCGCTTTCACTTAATTTCGGTCAAAATTTACTTGCCGACACAAAGAACTTTGAATTGGTTATAGACAATGAAGCAGACCTTGCAGGTTTGCCGAATGACGTCATTGCTTCGGCAGCTAAAACGGCAAAAGAAAGAAACAAAGAAGGCAAATGGGTATTTACATTGAGTAAACCGAGCTGGGAACCATTTCTTCAATACTCCGAAAAGAGGGATTTGCGTGAGAAATTATATAAAGCGATGTACAATCGTGGCAACAACGATGATGAACACGACAATAAAGCAATTGTCGAAAAAATAGTAACTCTTCGCCTCGAAAAAGCCAATCTGTTAGGCTATCCGACTTATGCCGATTTCGTATTGGACGACACGATGGCAAAAACTCCCGATAACGTTATGGGATTGTTAAATACCCTTTGGGAATACGCCCTTCCGCAAGCGAAAAAAGAAGCTCAGGAATTACAGGAAATGATAAAGAAAGATGGCAAAAATTTCAAATTAGCCTCTTGGGACTGGTGGTATTACGCTGAAAAACTTCGTAAAGAAAAGTATGCTTTGAATGATGAAGAATTAAAACCATATTTCAAATTTGAAAATGTGCGCGAAGGCGTTTTCATGGTAGCAAATAAACTTTATGGATTAAACTTCAAAAGAATGGATAACACGCCTGTTTACAATAAAGACGTAGAAGCTTATGAAGTATCGGATGCGGACAATACATTTATCGGAATTATATACATAGACCCTTACGCTCGTGAAGGTCGCAAACGTAACGGGGCATGGATGAGCAGCTTCCGCAAGCAACAGGTAGATGAAAAAGGAAATTTTGTGACACCCGTTGTTTACAATGTTGAGAACTTCCCCGCTCCGACCGACGGTAAACCATCTCTGTTGACTATAGACCAAGCGCAAACAATGTTTCACGAATTCGGTCACGGTTTACACGGTTTATTATCAAAATGCAATTACTATTCACTTTCGGGAACAGCCGTTTCACGTGATTTTGTAGAATTACCCTCTCAGGTTATGGAACACTGGGCTACCGAACCTGAAGTCTTGAAAACGTATGCTAAACATTATCAGACCGGCGAAGTTATACCTGATACTTTGATAGAAAAATTACAAAAAGCCGGAAACTTCAATCAAGGATTTATGACTACTGAAATTGTCGCCGCAGCTATTCTTGACATGAAATGGCATACGATCAGAAATAATCAAGAATTCAATCCGCGTCATCCCGAAGGTTCGTCCCGAATAGACGTGAAGGCATTTGAAGATAATGCGATGAAAGAAATCGGTCTTATTTCCGAGATTATCCCAAGATACAAGAGTACTTATTTCGCCCATATATTTGATGGCGGCTATTCGGCGGGATATTACAGTTACCTTTGGTCTGAAGTGTTAGACGCTGACGCTTATCAGGCTTTTGTCGAAACAGGAAATATATTTGACGCAAATACCGCGAAATCTTTCCGTGAAAATGTTTTATCAAAAGGGGGCAGCGATGACCCGATGATATTATACCAAAAATTCAGAGGTACAGAACCTAACCCTGTTTACTTGCTAAAAAACAGAGGTTTTGTAAAATAATCTTTTTATCTATCTTTGCAAATTGAAATAATATAAACATTTAAATATTAATAATGGCAACTACAGCAGATATAAGAAATGGAATGTGCATTGACCTTGACGGGCAATTCTTTTTTGTAGCCGAGTTTCTTCACGTAAAACCGGGTAAAGGCGCGGCTTTTGTACGTACAAAACTTCGTAACGTAAAAACAGGACGCATAATAGATAAAACATTTAACGCAGGCGTTAAATTGGAAGAAGTACGTATCGAACGTCGTCCTTACCAATATCTGTATAAAGATGATATGGGTTACAATTTTATGAATACCGAAACATTTGAACAAATAAGTATACCGGGAGAAGTTATCGAGGGCGTTCAATTCCTGAAAGAAGGCGATATGGTAGAAGTACAAGTTCATGCGGCAACAGAAACTGTACTTACGGCCGAAATGCCTCAAACAGTAATCCTTGAAGTAACTTATACCGAACCCGGGCTTAAAGGCGATACGGCAACTAATGCGACTAAACCCGCAACGGTAGAAACAGGCGCGGAAGTTCGCGTTCCGTTGTTTATCAACGAAGGCGAAAAAATCAAGATTAACACTTCAGATGGATCGTATGTAGAACGGGTAAAGGGATAATACCCAAAATCAATTAACATATAATTTAAAATAGCAGTTGTTCGGAAATTATTTTTCAACTGCTATTTTTTTTCCTTATTTCATATCTTAACAACAACACTATGGAAGCATTCGAACTATTCATAATAATTATGTTAACCGCATGTGGTCTTGTTATCTGGCTACTGCAAGTGATTCGTAATAAGTTTGACAATACCCCGGATTTTTTACGATTAGAAGAAGATTAAGAAGATTATAACTTTGATAAAAATTATGAACCTTTATTATATGATACGCAGGATAAGGAAATAGATGACCTTTATGATGTAGTAAATGAATATATACTAAAAGGGAATAGAGCTGAAGCAAATAAAAACCTTCTATTTTTTGAAAAAATTATTAAAAAATATCCAAACAGGAGTTACGCGTATACTAAATACGCTGTGGCATCAACTTTAGAAACAGAGGAAGAGTCAGAGAACAATGCAATTAATCCAAATCAAGATAAAATTTTCAAACTTATCCACAAAGCTGTAGAAATAGATCCTAACGAAAGCGATGTATATTCAGCATGGAGCTATATATTAGCTATCTTTGCTTTTAAACAAGATACGGAAATCAAAACAAAAGAATTTTTACTTGATGCCATTACGAAAATTGAAAAGGCAATAGAATTAAAGCCGGATAATGATTTCCTTTATGAAAAGTATGCCGATATTTTAAAAATTCTTTTTGAAATAACGCAAGATAAAAGTATTATAACTAAATGTGATGATTTGCATAAAAAAGCAATACAAATAAACCCATCTTCTTTAAACTACTTATATTGGGCAAATACAACGGCCAAGTTTGCTAAATCATTTAAAAATAGTGATTTATACTTGGACGCAATTGACTTATATCATATTGCATTGAAAAAAAAAGAAGAAGAAATTTCAGAATCATTATCAAAATTATCTAATATCCCTAATAGTTATGACAGGCCGGATCTATCTTTAGAATTAAAAGAACTTTATGAATTTACCTATACAAATGATTTATATGAAAACAATAAAATATTAATGCACACGATTAAAGCATTATGCGAATATGGATATATAACGAATGATATCAATAGCCTGGAAGAAGCCTTCGAATTATGCAATACGCTTTCGGAGTGCTTTTCCAAATTTGAACCTGATGGAGACCAATCATATATAGAATATAAAAAAATTAGCATCGAATTGCAAATAGCAAACAGAAAAGGTCAGATTAAATCTGAAGCTCCGAAGTTAGAAGCAAAATTGATGGAAATTGCCGACAAAAAAGGAAAGGACTTTATAGCTAAAGAAATGATGACACTTAAATCTCTTACAGGAAATATAAAAGAATCTTATAAGTGGTTTGTGACTTTGACCAAGGATCATGAAAATTTAAATCCGAAAAATTTAAATTGGGAATATATTGAAGAGGATGAAAACCTTGCAAATTTAGTAGCTAGTGAAGAATACAAATTATATAAGAAAGGGGCTATAGGGGAAGAAATAGAAATAGAGAAAGAAGTAATATTACAAACAAATCCTGAAGAAGAAAATTTACAGACAAATCCAGAAAAAGAAAATTTACAAACAAATCCAGAAGAAGAAAATTTACAGACAAATCCAGAAGAAGAAAATTTCACAAATTCGGATCTTACGATACTTATAGAAAATGCGGATAAACTTTCTAAAGATGCTAAAATAAATAAAGACGCAAACTTGCATAAAGAAGCCATAGAAGCGTATCGCTCTGCCAAAGAAGTAGCTGACAGCGTAAATAGCACACAATTCTCATCCTTATGCGAATTACAAATAGCAGATAACCTGATCAGCTTATCCAAAATCAATAACGAACTCATAGCAAATGCCGCTGGTATTGAAGACAAATTAATTAAAACGCTCAAATTCCACTTTAACGACAGTTGCATTCAAATGGTTAGATTAAAATCTTTGACAGGCAATATCAACGAAGCTATGGTATGGTTGGATAAGCTGATGAAAGAATCTAAAGATGTTATATTTGATTGGAATTATTTTGAGACGAATGAAGATTTTAAAAATCTAGTTTGTACCTTTGATTACAGGCAGTATAAAGAAATTCATAAAGATGGAAAGTAAAATAAAACTCAATATAAAAGATTGGGCTCAAGAAGACCGTCCCCGTGATAAAATGCTTCTAAAAGGAGTATCTTCTTTAACCGATGCGGAACTGTTAGGGATTCTTATTGCTTCGGGTAATAAAAACGAAACAGCTATCGAACTGGCTCAACGCATTTTACATAGCGTAGGGAATAATCTCAATTCATTGGGAAAAGTGGGAGCTAAGGATTTTATCCGAAATTTTAACGGTATAGGAGAAGCAAAAGCTATAACGATCGTTGCGGCTCTGGAATTAGGCAGAAGACGCAAATTGACTGAAGCAAGTATTTTACCGCAAATCAGAACCAGCGCCGATGTATATGAAATGATGCATCCATTACTCGCCGATTTATCTCACGAAGAAGTTTGGGCGCTGCTCCTCAACAAGGCCAATAAAGTAGTAAAAAAGGTACAAGTCAGCAAGGGAGGGATAAGCAGTACGGTCATTGATGTTCGCTTGATAATCAAAGAGACGCTCGAATCTCACGCTACCGCTGTTATTCTTTGTCACAACCATCCTTCCAACAATAAACAGCCCAGCCAAGAAGACAATTTAATTACTTGCAAACTAAAAGAGGCTTGCAAACTAATGGATATAAGCCTATTAGATCATATCATCGTGTGCGATACTGGGTATTACAGTTATCTGGATAGAGGATATTTATAAAAGACTTTATTACATTCGATATATTGATAAAAGATAATAAGCATTATCTATCGTTAATTCTTCGTCTTTAAGAAAAACGTTTTATACTTTTGTTGTTCAGATTTATATTCATTATAAACAAGTAACTTTTATGAGCGAATTAATGAAATTAGAAGAGGATATCGTAAGGATGCTTAAAACTGTTTATGATCCTGAGATTCCCGTAGACATATATAATTTGGGTTTGGTTTACAATGTTGATATCGATGAGCAGAACAATGTCACGATCACAATGACGTTGACTGCCCCTA
>CALYRA010000026.1 GCA_945292135.1 uncultured Dysgonomonas sp. | reverse complement strand
CGTCTTTTTCATATTGTTGTATTTCGCCGATATAATCTTCACCGACAGCAACATTGCTTTTCAAACAGTAATAATCCCAAACTGCGTTCCAAGGAAGGCTTTTCGCTTCCTCAAGCAAAGCAAGACGCTCGAAATATTGTTCGTTTTCTTCATATTTACGTAATGAAGCAATCGGTTCAAGAAGCGCTTGTAAAAATGCTTTTTGAGTAGCTCTGATACCAATTACATATGCTCCTAAGCGATTGATCGAAGCATCAAAAAAGTCCAGTCCTACATGTACGCGATCAAGAGCATCGGCACGTATTATTTCTTTCGCCAATTCTGTTACATCATCATTCAATGTGACCACATGGTCAGAGTCCCAACGTACAGGACGGCTTACATGCAACATAATCTCCGGAGTAAATAATAATAATGAAGATATCTTATCCGCAACGCTTTCTGTCAAATGGAAGTGCCCCATATCCAAAGTTACCATTTTTTGTTTTTTCGAACCGTACGCCAAATAAAAATCATGCGAGCCCACAGTATAACTTTCAAGAGCGATTCCGAATAATTTTGATTCGATACAGTCCTTCATATTCTTATAATCATTGGCGAAAATATCATCAAGCGATTGTTCCAACAACGCACGATATTTGAGCCGATTGACTGTCAAGTCTTTCATTCCGTCATGAATCCAAAGGTTCATAATACAAGGATCATTCTGAAATTTACCCATATCTTCGGATATGGCACGACATCTTTTGGTATGTTCGATCCAAAAATCACGAATTGCTTTATCTGGATTCGCCAATGTTAAATTGCCACTTTTGGGATGTCCGAATGATGTTGAATTGAAATCCAGTTTAAGGTTCGCTTCTTTCGCCCACTCCATCCAACTTTTGAAATGAGAAGTTTCTACCTGATCGCGGTCAACTATTTTACCTCCAAAGTCTCCGTAAATAGCATGCAAATTCAGACGATGACTACCTCCTACCAAAGTTAGCACTTTAGAAATGTCTGCGCGTAGTTCGTCAATATTGCGTGATTTGCCGGGATAATTGCCGGTGGCTTGTATACCGCCGCCGCCTAAATTTCCTAAATTTTCGAATCCGTTTACGTCATCTGCTTGCCAACAATGGATAGAAATAGATATTTTATCTAACTTTTTTAATGCTTCATCTACATCTACGCCAATGGCTGCATAACGTTCTTTTGCTATTTCGTACGACTTCTGAACAAGTTCTTTTTTCATGTTTTTATTATGTTTTAAGATTAATATTATTTGATGTATGTTAAAAACCTATCATACTCTTGACTCCACAATTGTGATTTCTGCGGCTCAAAAACTTCGATTTCGACCGATTCTCTTATTAGGGTTCGCATTTCAGCCAAAGATTTAATAATTCCAATTCCCTTGGCTTGCATCATAACGTTTCCTATTGCTGTTGCTTCGGATGGACCGGCAACAACGGGTATGCCTATCGAATCGGCTGTCATTTGATTCAACAATTTATTTTGTGACCCACCTCCTATTACATGCAATTTTTCAATCCTGAAAGGAGCAACTTTTTGAAGGCTATCCAATACATATTTATATTTCAACGCCAAACTATCAAAAATACAGCGTATAAATTCAGCATCAGTTACCGGTACTTTCTGATTTGTCCTTTGGCAGAAACTGGCAATCGCTTCAGTCATACATTCAGGATTAGCAAAGGAGGAATGGTCTGGATCAATCAACGAATTGAATCCCTCTACTGAATTAGATAATGCTACTATTTCTGGATAAGAATATTCTTGTCCTTGCAATTCCCATTCTTTACGGCTTTGTTCCAAAAGCCACATTCCGGTTATATTCTTCAAAAATCGCGTTGTACCCTCTACGCCACCCTCATTTGTAAAGTTCATCTTAAATGATTCTTCATTGATGATAGGCTCTTTTACCTCGATACCCATCAGTGACCACGTACCTGAACTCAGATATGCAAAATTTTCATTTTCGGCAGGTACGGCTGCAACTGCCGAACCGGTATCATGTCCGGCAACGGCAATCACTGGAACTTTATTCAAACCGCATTCTTTGGCTACATCATCTGTCAAATGTCCAATCACTTCGCCCGGGTTTATAATCGGTTGCATTATGGATGGGTCTAAATTGATCGCCTCAAACAATTTAGATTCGAATTTTTTTGTTTTTGGATTTAATAATTGCGATGTGGAGGCAATCGTATATTCACAAACCTTTTTATCGGTAAGCATATAAGACAATGCGTCCGGCATAAACAGGATATCTTTCGCGTATTTCAATGGGGAAAAGTTTTCTTTCTTCGCCGCAAAGAGTTGAAACAAGCTATTGAAATTCATAATCTGAATGCCTGTCAAATCATAAACTTCTTTTTTAGGTAAAAGTCTGAAATATTCTTCGGGAGCGGAATTTGTATAAGGGTCGCGATAACAACGTGGCTGGCTTAATATATTCCCATCTTCGCCCAAATATACAAAGTCTACACCCCACGTATCTATACCTATCGCATCAATTTTTATATTCATGCTCGCAGCTTTTTTAAGTCCTGCTTTCAGAGCATCATAAAGCGCATATATATCCCAATAATATTTCCCTCGAACTTTTATTATTTTGTTGGGGAAACGGGTTAATTCTTGCATTTCGAGTTTTCCATTTTTGATAGAAGCTAATATGGAACGTCCGCTTGTTGCGCCAAGGTCAAAGGCAAAAAAATGATGTATTTTCATGGTATTGTCAAAATGTAATATTTGTATGTTTGTAAATGTAGCGGTTTAGGCTTGAAAGAAACTGAATATTTTGATGTTACCATTTAACAAAATGATTTTGTGTTATAAAACATATAATCTATTAATAACCAATTATATTTATGAAATTTATTCGTATATTGTCTGTCCCTAATTATATTTATTGATTTTATAATAAAAGGCTTATGCAGAAAAAGGATTCTTCGATACATATCCGTTATTTATTAGCTAATGAACTTGACGCTTTATGGGGATTGACAGTAAATACTGTTGGTTATCAGATTGTACAAGAGGGTGAAAATTACCCTCCGAACAACCATCCGACACGTTATCTTTTTTCTGCTCAAAAAGGGCGTATATTGGAAGAGTATCAACTCGTTTATATTGTTGAAGGTAGAGGCAATTTTGTTTCGACAGATCATCGTCAATCCGAAGTCAAAGAAGGAAATATGTTTATTCTCTTCCCCGGAGAATGGCACAATTACAATCCTAACAGGAATACGGGATGGACTGAATATTGGATAGGTTTCAAAGGCAGAATAATTGATTATCAGCTTGAAAATGGATTTTTCAAAAAAACAAAACCTGTTTTGAATATCGGAATACAAGATGAAGTTGTTCAATTATATAAACGCGCTATTGAGATTTCACAAAAGCAAAACGCAGGATTTCAGCAAATGCTGGCGGGTATAGTCAACCAACTATTGGGATATGCTTATTCTTTAGATAAACATCTTTCTTTTGAAAATTTAGAGGTCACTAATCAAATTAATAAAGCTAAAATCCTTATGTCGGAAAATCTGCAGGCAAAAATAACGCCCGAAGAAATTGCGAGGAATATAAACATGAGTTACTCTTGGTTTCGACATTTATTTAAGCAATACACAGGTTTCGCGCCCAATCAATATATTTTGGAATTGAAAATACAGAAATGCAAGGAGCTTTTAACAAATACGCATTTATCAATCAAAGAAATAGCTTACGAATCCGGATTCGATAACCCTGAATATTTCTCACGCATATTTAAGACAAAAGAACATATTACACCATTAGCTTATCGCAGATTAACACGAGGGTATGCAGTCAAACCTCAAAATTAAATTTTTTATATGCGCATCGAGATAGTTATACTTAAACTGTATAACACAAAATAGATTAAGGTACAAAAGGTTACTATATATGATGTGATTTTTTAAAGAAATTTTGAGAGCAAAAGAGAAGGTGGAAAAGATTTTATATTGATAAGAAAAATCCGATCATTAAAGATAAATTTATTAAATCCGAATTGGTTTGAAATACGTTATAAAAAGAACGTATTGATCTGAACATAATTTTATAAAAAATACTTAACTTTCGATTGGTTTTGTTGTATTCTTGTTGATTGGGCTATTTGCAGATCATATAGTCGTCAGGACGACAAAAGCTTGAGATTGAACACAAAAGATAACTTGAATTTGACAAGAGTACCTTCGCGATCGGGTCGTCAAATTTTATACTAAGAAAACACAAAAAAATAAATCATGAAAAAACACCTATTATTAACCTTATTTGCAGCGAGTGTTTTAAATGCTAACGCTCAGAATGAATCAATTCCAGATTGGGAAAATCCCGAAGTTTTTGCTGTAAACAAAGAAAATACCAGAGCTACATCCATACCCTATCCATCCACAGATCTGGCTATGAAAAATACATATACATCTTCCCCATACTATCAATTATTAAATGGTAATTGGAAATTTAAATGGCTGCCGAAAGTCGCTGGAGTTCCGGCAAACTTCTATCAAGAAAATTACAATATCGCAGATTGGGTTGATATGCCGGTACCGGGCAATTGGGAATTTAATGGATATGGAATCCCGATGTACGTAAATATAGGATTTGGATTTAAAGCAAAACCACCCTACATTGATCGCGAAGATTCGCCAACGGGCTTATATCGTCATACTTTCAACATCTATGATAATTGGAATGGGCGACGTGTATTCTTACATTTTGAAGGGGGAACTAATTCAATGTATGTATGGGTAAATGGACAAAAGGTTGGTTATACTCAAAATTCAAAAAGTCCTGCCGAATTTGACATTACAAGTTATATTCGAAAGGGTAGTAACCTGCTTGCTTGTGAAGTCCATAAGTTTAGTGACGGATCGTACCTTGAAGATCAAGATATGTGGCGATTGGGAGGAATAAACCGAAACGTCTATTTGTACAGTACGGCACAAACCCGCATACAAGATTTTTTTGCGCATCCGGATTTGGATAAGTCGTATAAAAATGGAATATTTAGTATGGATATTAAATTGAAGAATTATACCGAATCTTCTCAAGAACAACAAATAGAAGTCGCTATTCTGGATAATAATGGAAAGAAAATTTTCTATAAATCAGAAAAAACAACAATCCCTGCTGTCAATACAAAGGAAATCAGCTTAGGTGGAACTATATCAAATCCTGCTAAATGGACTGCCGAAACTCCGAATCTATACACATTAATTCTAACCCTGAAGGATGGAAAAAGCAATATCATAGAATCTACTTCAACGAAAATTGGTTTTCGCAAGGTTGAGATTATTGACGGGCAACTTCTTGTTAATGGGAAAAAAATATTAATCAAAGGCGTCAATCTTCATGAATTTAACACTAACGCCGGGCAAGTAGTAGGCAAAGACAATATGATTCGTAACATTCAATTGATGAAAGAATTAAATATCAATGCCGTTCGTACGTCTCACTATCCGCAGCCGCCATTCTGGTATCAACTATGCGACGAATATGGAATTTATTTGGTTGATGAAGCGAATCTTGAATCACACGGATTAGGTTATGGACCTGATAACGTATCAAACTTTCCGGAATGGCATGCTCAACATATGGATCGTATTTATCGTTTAATCGAGCGTGACAAGAATCATCCTTCGGTAATTATTTGGTCATTAGGGAATGAAGCCAGTAACGGAAAAGCTTTCTTCGATATGTACGATTGGGCAAAAAATCGTGATACAAGTCGCCCTGTTCAATACGAACGTGCCTATCAAAACGGTAGAAACACGGATATTCTTTGTCCTATGTATTCGTCATGGAGCAGTCTGGTAAGTGATGCGAAAAAGGATCTTGGAAGTCCATATATTATGTGCGAATATGCTCACGCTATGGGTAATAGCATGGGTAATTTTCAGGAATATTGGGATTTGATGCGTTCGAGCAAAAACATGCAAGGAGGATTTATTTGGGAATGGTACAATCATGGTTATCCTACCAAAGATGAGCAAGGACGTTTTTATTGGGCGTATGGTGGAGATTTGAAAGGATACAATAAAATGAATGACGGAAACTTTTGTATGGATGGACTTATTACACCGGATCAACAGTATATGCCGCATACATATATTGTAAAGAAAGTTTATCAAAACATTCTGTTCCAAGCTAAGGAGCTGGATAATGGTATAATAACCGTTATCAATGATTATAAATTCAAACCTATAACACCGAATGACCATACTTATAAATGGAATTTATTGAAAAATGGAGAAATATTAGCATCCGGTAATTTTAATATTACAGTACCGGCTGATAGCCGCAAAGACATAAAGCTTGATCTGCCCAAAATAAATTTTCAAACGGGAGAAGAATACTTTTTGCAGGTATTTGCGTATACTAAAACACCCTCTCAACTTATAAAAGAAGGTTTTGAAGTCGCGAAAGAAGAATTTGAATTTGGTTCAAATAATTATTTTGTAGAGAAAAAAACTTCCGGCAGTATCAATATTGACAATGAAGATGGAAAAATAAATATAATTTCCGGAGATATTTCTTATGAATTTTCCACTAAAGATGGTAAATCTCTTATAAGTATAAAAAATGGAAACAAAGAAATATTTAATGAATTACCTCGATTAAATTTCTGGCGCGCTCCTACCGATAATGATTTTGGCGAATCGGTACAATGCAGCTTACGTATTTGGGATGCCGCAAGCCATAATATTACCTATAAATACAAAGGTATACAAGAAATCAATGGCAGCGTGGTTTTAAGTTATCAGGCGAAGCCCAAAGGAATAGAATTTGTCGTGGACGTGACTTACACTGTAAATCAAAATGGAAGTTTAACAATAAATGCTCATTATAAATCATTATCTGATGAATTACCGGAAATGATGCGCTTTGGAATGTTAATGACTTTGCCTAAAGAATATAACAATTTTAAATGGTATGGACGTGGACCATACGAAAATTATATTGATAGGAAACATGATGCTTTTATGGGTATATGGAGTGGATTGGTAGAAAATCAGGCTTATCCATATTATCGTCCTCAAGAAACAGGTAATAAAACCGATGTTCGTTGGCTAACATTAACAGACAAAGATGGAAATGGCATAACAATAAAAGGAACACAACCAGTATCTGTAAGCGCTACAAACAATCTTCCGGAAGATTTTGATCCGGGAATGACTAAAAAGCAACAACATTTATCAGATATCCTACCTCGCGACGAAGTCGTATTATGTGTCGATCTTTTCCAACGTGGAGTCGGAGGCTTACACTCTTGGGGAGCAAGTCCACTCGATCAATACCGTTTCAGGGATAAAGAATACAGTTATGGTTATACTATTTATGTTAAATAAGAGCTCCAAAGGATGATTTGAAACTGCATTTACTCGTGTTTGATTAAATTTTAAACATAAAATAAAAATTATTTATAGATTTTTGCAAAGTGTCATTTTGGGTAAAAGATTATCAAACACGATAAAGATATCTCAATACAATATAAAAATATGTACATCAGATCGTTATGCTTGTATTTTAAATAGAATTATTACGGATTCTCTTATCCGCCCTAAGCAAAGTAAACAAAACAAGTGTGATATAAGAATACTGGATTCACATAAAAATGATACTTTTTAAATGATATAAAATGAACCTTTTGAACCTTTCTTGTGCTATTGTCGTTTAATTAAAAGTAGGACGCAGATAAAAATTATTGTCGCTAATAAAAACTAATGTACCGTTTTAGGTGTGGTTTGGCTGGTAACTAATGCTAAACCAATAAGTTCGGATGAAGGGGTAATATTGTATAACAACAATATTCTTAACTGATAATAAAAAAACAAAGAGAATTAAAATTATTAGCGTTTACAGACAGAAAAATGTATTGTATCTATTCATCGAAATAAAATAGGATATTATTATATCAATACTTTTATCGAAAGACGATTTAAAGCGGGTTGAAAGTTTCATCATGAATTTTATTGATAAATCAAGAGAAGCTCCAATTATCTTTAAACAATACAGTAATAAATATATTTCATTATCAGATTGCACATGAAGTGATTCTTACCAGCGGAAATATGCTGTTCCCGATTCTCTTTTCTGAAAAAGGACAATAAGAAGAAATCTCGATTAGAAATACATGTTGATAATAAGTTTTATGCTCAAAATAATCAGTTCTCATCTGTTTTTGAAAAAAGGCGTTTATTTTGCATTATTTGGCAAATTAAATAAAACAGATTTGATTAATTCTCATTAAATTTGGTTGCCTAAAACTTACAAAGTAAAAGGAAATATAGATATAGCCTACCTCTAAAAAAAATGGGTAATCGATGAAGTTCTGACTAAAAATATTAATTCAAAATGAAACCAACATTATTTATTCTGGCAGCAGGAATGGGAAGCCGTTATGGCGGGTTGAAGCAATTAGATGTAGTAGGTCCTAATGGCGAGACACTTATGGATTATTCAGTATATGACGCTTTAGCTTCCGGGTTCGGTAAAATTGTCTTTGTAATAAGACATTCTTTTGAAAAGGACTTCATGAAAAA
>CALYRA010000025.1 GCA_945292135.1 uncultured Dysgonomonas sp. | reverse complement strand
GATGATGAAAAACCATTATACGTCGATGTAGACGAGTCGATGAATATCGTAGGATTTCTTGATAAATCCGATCATTGTAAATATATCTCAGGTGGCATTTACGGTCTCACGTCTAAAGCAATAGGAACATTGGAAGCATGTCTTGAAAATGGACAATCCAGAATGCGTAATTTTCAACGCCAACTTGTTGCGGATGGCTTGAAATTAGAAGCATACCAATTTTCTAAAATTGTTGATGTTGATCATGCGGAGGATATAAAAAAAGCAGAAGAATTTCTTATAAGTTAAACTAACATATTTAGAATGCAAAAGCAGGAAATAATAGGAGTTAAAAGAAAAACAGAATATTCGCCAAATCACATTGGAAATGATGGTTTGATTTTTGAAAAAACAGCCGATAACCTTCGAAAACTGGGTTATGAAGTGCAAGAATATACGGAATCGGAATTTATTTACATGGGAGTTGAAGGCAAAATCGTATTTAATATGGCTCGTTCCCTAAGTACGATTGAACGCTTGCAAAAGCTCGAAGATACCGGATCAATAGTTATAAATTCCAGTTATGGAATTGTTAATTGTATACGCGCCAAGATGACGCAGTTATTGCTTGATAATCAGATACCACATCCCGAAAGTATCATTGTTGACGTTACTGATGATCCTACCCGACAATTAGAATCTATGGATGCAGTAGCTTATTGGGTCAAAAGAGGCGATGCGCATGCCATCCACCGCGAAGATGTGACTTATGCTCGCAATATCGATGAGGTAAAATCCATTTTAAAAGAATTTTCATTACGTAATATTCCTAATGCTGTTGTCAATGAGCATCTTGTAGGTGATTTGGTGAAATTTTATGGAGTTGCCGATACAGACTTTTTTTATTGGTTTTATCCATTTGAAGTTAATCACAGTAAATTTGGACTTGAAAAGATCAATGGCGCGGCCAAAGAATATACATTTTCGGCTGATGCTTTAAAGAAGGCTTGCGACAAAGCCGGAGAAGTACTCAAAGTTAAAGTTTATGGAGGCGATTGTGTCGTAAACAAAGACGGCTCATTTAAAATAATTGATTTTAATGATTGGCCTAGCTTTGCGCCATGCCGTGAACTTGCAGCGCCTAAAATCGCTGAATGTATAGATAAACAAATAAAAAAATCCATACAATAAAGTAATCAGAATGAGTGATCAGAAAACCCCATCATTGGAATCTACTCTTAAATCCTCAGATACCGAAGAGTTTATAGACATATATTTTTATCGTCCTATTGGATATAGATGGGCATTAATGTTTCGTCGGTTAGGAATTACGCCTAACGCTGTTACCATCGCAAGTATTTTTTTAGGGATTGGCGCGGGAGTTTGTTTTTATTATGATAATGTTTGGATTTCCATATTAGGTATTTTATTATTAGTTTGGGCGAACTCTTATGATAGCGCGGATGGGCAGTTGGCGCGAATGACAGGCAATTTTTCCACTTTTGGGCGAATACTCGATGGCTTTGCGGGAGATATTTGGTTCTTTTCAATTTATGTAGCCATTTGTTTACGCTTAATGCCATTGTGGGGTTCAGCTTGGTGGGCTATATGGGTTCTTGCCATTATTGCAGGCGTTTTCCACTCTAAACAAGCGTCTATCGCCGATTACTATCGCAATGTTCATTTGTTGTTTTTGAAAGGAAAAGGAGGCAGTGAATTAGATAGTAGCGCCGATCTTAAAAATAAATATGAAGAATTAAAATGGAACAAGAATTTCTTTGACAAATTAGTAGCATTTTTTTATTGCAGTTATACAAAAGGTCAGGAAAACTGGACTCCGAATTTGCAGGAAATGTTCAATACCATAAAAAACAATTTTGGAGAAAATATACCCCAATCTTTTAGAGATAAATTCAGAGAAAAAAGCCTGCCTTTAATGAAATTCACAAATATTCTTTCATTTAATACCCGCTCTATCGCTTTGTTTGTATCTGTTTTAATCAAACAACCTTGGTTATATTTTATTTTTGAATTAACGGTCTTAAATATATTGTTAGTTTATATGATACATAAACATGAAAAGATATGTAAAGTCTTTACCAATGAAATAAAACAGGATAACTTCGTTTTAGATTGCTAATAAAAGTACGATGATAAATATAGATGAAATAAAAGGAATAATCTTCGATTATGGAGGAACGATAGACAGCAATGGGAAACATTGGGCTGAAGTATTATGGGAATCCTATCAGAATAACAATATACCTGTAACGAAAGAACAATTTCGAGAAGCATACGTATATGGTGAACGGTATTTGGCTACCAATCTTGTTATTATGCCCGAAGATAATTTTCAGATATTGTTAAAAAAGAAGGTTGATTTACAAATTAAATATTTGGTAGATAACGGATACCTGAGAAAAGAAGACAAATCAGAATCATATATTGTTGCGGTTTCAGATCAATGTTATAACTTTGTCCGCAATCTTATCTCGGAGGAGAAACCTGTTCTTGTTGATTTACACAAAAAATATCCAATGGTTCTTGTTTCCAATTTCTATGGAAATGTCAACGCAGTGTTAAGAGATTTTGGAATTTTTGAATGTTTTGATTCGATTATCGAATCAGCCGTTGTTGGCGTTCGAAAGCCCGATCCTGCAATATTCGGATTAGGTGTTGACGAGTTGAATATGTCTGCTGAAGAAATTGTTGTTATTGGCGATTCACACGGTAAAGATATAATTCCGGCAACGAAAACAGGATGTAAAACTATTTGGTTGAAAGGACTTGGATGGGAAAAGGATGACGAAAATGCTACTGCAGACGTAGTAATCACGAACTTCATGGAGTTGAAGGATGTCTTTCAGTTGAAATAACATGAAAGTAATGTACTTGGTTTTTTGATGATATTATAGTGCCAGCTGTATTATTGCTGCCAATAATGGAAGTTTCAAATTTCTTTTGAAATGGAAAATATCGGGTTGGGATAATAAAATGGTAGTTAATGTACACTTGATGCTATTCTATTATATGTCATTCGTTGGAATGACAGAATTTAATGTAAGCTGCGGGTTGCAGTATAACTTAAAATTATAACTTAAAAATGGTAAAAGTACAAGTAAAAGAAGCCAAGGGAAGACTTGGCATTCTTTCGGTAGGTGTTGGTGCTGTGGCAACAACATTCATGGCAGGAACGTTATTAGCGCGTAAAGGTTTGGGAGTTCCTGTCGGTTCAATTACGCAATTGGCTACAATGCGTTTAGGGAAAAGAGAAGAAAACCGCTTCCCTAAGATTAAAGACGCAGTACCCTTGGCAGATCTTAACGACATTGTATTCGGAGGATGGGATATCTTTGAAGATGACGCTTATGAAGCTGCAAAACATGCCGAAGTTTTGACAAATGAAGATTTGGACAAAGTCAAAGACGAAATGAAAGCTATCAAACCAATGAAAGCTGTTTTCGATCAAAACTTTGTAAAGCGTTTACATGGTACATGGGTTAAATCGGGTTCTACTAAATGGGACTTGATGGAGCAGGTAAAACAAGACATCGAAAACTTCAAAAAAGAAAATAACTGTGATCGTATAGTTGTTATCTGGTGTGGAAGTACGGAAGTATTTACCCCTCTTGGCGAAGTCCACAAGACATTAGCCTCGTTCGAAAAAGGATTAAAAGAAAATCACAAAGACATTGCGCCTTCAAATATCTATGCTTACGCATGTGTTTCGATGGGTATACCTTACATTAATGGCGCGCCCAATTTAACAGTTGATATTCCCGCAATGTGGCAACTTGCCGAAAAGACTCAAACTCCTATTTGCGGTAAGGACTTTAAGACAGGACAGACAATGCTTAAAACAGTATTGTCTCCAATGATTAAAACCCGTATGTTAGGTCTTAATGGATGGTTCTCAACGAATATCCTTGGCAATCGTGATGGAGAAGTACTTGACGATCCGGGATCGTTCAAGACAAAAGAAGAATCCAAACTTTCTGTTATACATAATGTACTTCAACCCGAGTTATATCCGGAGCTTTATGGAAATGTATATCATAAGGTTCGTATCAATTACTATCCACCTCGCAAAGACAATAAAGAAGGCTGGGATAATATAGATATTTTCGGATGGTTAGGATATCCAATGCAATTGAAAGTAGATTTTCTTTGCCGCGACTCGATTTTGGCAGCCCCATTGTGTCTGGACTTAGTTTTATTTATGGACTTGGCACAACGTGCCGGGATGAGTGGAATTCAGGATTGGTTGTCATTCTATTTTAAAAGTCCGATGCACGAACCTGCTAAAATTGCAGAACATGACTTATTTATCCAATACGTGAAGTTAAAAAATACACTTCGTAAAATGATTGGCGAAGAAACAGTTGACTTCATTGATTAATATCTACTATTAAATAATATAGAAAAGCCGGATTTTCACCGGCTTTTTTTTATAAAGCTTAAACAAACAATCGTTTCAACTGAAATATTTTCAGTATTTTTGGCAGTAATAATTATTATTTATTGGAAAGAATTATGCATAAGACTCTATTAGTTATCACGATTTCTGTACTTTTTATCGCAGCTTATGGCTGTCAATCGAAACAACCTGTTCAAAAGATATCATATAAAATTGATGAAGTCGACGCCTCCCAAGATACTATTGAACCTATTGAAGAAAAATATATAGGTATTGATGTTCCGGATGTAAGACCAAAAGAGTCAATAGCGACTTTAAAACATTCAGATACCGTAAAAGTCGTGGCCGTCGGAGATATTATGATGGGTACTATTGTTCCAAATGGCTTCTTACCTCCCAATAATAATTGTTCTCCGCAACTTAGTGAAGTAAAATCCGTATTGAGTTCAGGAGATATAGTCTTTGGCAATTTAGAAGGAGTTCTTACCGATAGTAAGGTTGGGGGAAAGCGATGTTCAAATCCTCGTGTATGTTACACGTTTGGTATGCCTACAAGTTTTGTGAATTGTTTCAAAGACGCAGGATTTAATTTGTTGAGCGTTGCGAATAATCATGTCGGCGATTTTGGAGATCAAGGTCGTAAATCAACTGTCCAAACTTTGTCAAAAGCAGGAATCCATTTTGCCGGATTGGCTGATTATTGTCCTACAACTACATTTACAATTAATAATATAAAATATGGATTTTGCGCTTTTGCTCCTAATACAGGAACCGTAGATCTCAGAAAGATAACCGAAGCGCAGGAAATCGTACGAAAATTAGCGGATGAATGCGATATTGTGATAGTGTCGTTTCATGGAGGAGCAGAGGGAGCTAAATATCAGCATGTAACTCGAAAACCGGAAACATTCCTAAGTGAAAACAGGGGAAATGTATATGAATTTGCGCATAAGATGATTGATGCCGGTGCAGATATATTACTCGGTCACGGACCTCATGTGACGCGCGCCGTTGAAGTATATAAAGATCGCTTTATAACATACAGTATGGGTAATTTTTGTACATATGATAGGGTCAATATATCAGGAGTAAATGGTTTGGCTCCGATTTATAAAATATATACTGATAATAAAGGTAAATTTTTAAAAGCAGAATTAGTTTCCACCTATCAGGTAAAGCACCAACCTGTGAAAATTGATGAAAATAAAAGGGTATTGAATGTTGTTAGGGATTTGACGAATACAGACTTTCCCGAAATGAAAAATGTTATTACGATAGGTGATGACGGATTGATTTTACCCAAATAGTTTTTCTGTAAGCCTATAAAGAACAAAGAATGGCGAACAAATCTACGTTGATGAAATAAAAGAACGTTTTGATAATGATGCGGAACGCTTATCTGATTTGAATACAGGACAACAGGTTTCAACAGTGATGCTACCCTTTCTTTACAAATAATTACGGATTCAGCTAAAAAACTTTACTCTGGTGCCGACAATCTATTAGATATTGGTTGCCCTGTTGGAAACAATACCCCTTAAAAACTATCTAAGATATCAAATTTTAATTGTATAATGATGGACTTCAGTTTCAAATGTTAAATGGGGCAAAAAAGAGACTTGCAAATGTGGTAAGTAGCTTCATTATTTTATTGCAAGGAGATGTGATAGAAATTGAGCATGAAGAAGACAATATGATATAATAATGACAGGAGCAGTCCTTCATCACTTGAGAGATGATGAGGATTCAGAATGTATCTATCAATTAAAACCCCTTTAATTCTTGGTACAACCGTTGTACAGGTAGCCCCATAATATTGAAATATGAGCCTGATAAATACTCGACAGCGATATATCCTATCCATTCTTGTATACCGTAAGCTCCTGCTTTATCTAAAGGTTTATATTTATTCACGTAATAATCTATTTCATCCTCTTCGAGCATAGCGAAACTAACTTCGGAAGAAACGCTAAACGCCCGTTGTTTGTCGTTCGTAGTTATACAAACGCCTGTTATTACAAGGTGTTTTTTTCCGGACAATTCTCGTAACATTTGTTTGGCTTCCTCTTTATTATTGGGTTTGCCATATACCTTTCCATCTAAAACCACAATTGTATCAGCTGTAATAACTAACGTTTTATCGTCTTTAATTAAGGTTCTGTGAGCATTAGCTTTTTTCTCCGCTATGTGAATAGCAATATCTTCACCTTTTAAGTTCAAAGGGAAAGATTCATCTATATCTGGAAGTGTTTTAACTTCAAATTGTAAATCTAATCCTGATAATAGTTCTTTACGACGTGGCGAATTGGATGCAAGGATTATGTTATATTGTGACAAATTGTTCATAATTTATTATTATTGAGTTTTAACCAAATCATTTTTGCAGAAATACTTCTCCTATCCAAAGTATTTTCTTGATTAATGTTTTGCCAATAATCTATACGATAAAATGTCAGATGATTTTTGTTCTTTTCAATAAATTAGCAATCTTTATCCTTCTTCTTATATAATTCTGATTTGGACTATAGACTAAACATTTATTGGAGATATATCTTTGACTGAATGTTTTACATTTATATTCTGTCTCCGGAAAATGAATAGTCAGTTGCGGAGAGCGTTAATTTTTTTTCCTACTCCAGATGCTTTTTTTCACTTTTTGGGGTTTGTCTTCGGTTTTCTCATTTGTCCAATTCCAATTGATCATTTGGCGAAGTCTTTTTAAGAAGCGTTTGGAAGGGTTGTCATTGAGATAGGATTCTATATGACGCTTTTTCTTTTCTTCCAGTATTTCTTCCATAGCGATGAGGATTCCTGTTTCCTCAACATTTCCGAATTCATCATTAACTGCCGTGCCAAATACTTTCATTTGCGGCGAAAGACTCATATAAGCGTTTACAAGAGGAGGTATATTTAAATCAAGTTTTCTTACCGCTGCGTTTAGTATTTTATAATCGGCTTTGAAAGTGTCTCCCGAAAATAGTTTTTCAAGATTTTTCTTATCGGTAATTATTTCAAGAGGTTTTTTGGGGTAAATAAGTCGTTCGTAATCAGGAAAATGCTTGTTCATGAAATATAGGATCATGTCTCTTGCGGTCGTATTGTAAGTATCATACATGGTAACTTTCCCAAAAAAATATTTCATCGAGGGATCAGCGACCCATAAAGCACCCAAACCATCCCAAAGGTTGTCCAAAGCAAAAATACCTTTTGTCCCTGATCTGGTAGACTGGTATTCAAGCGTTACAAAAGAACGTCCAAGCTCAAAGGTATAAGGCAAATATTCATCTATAAACTTTTGACTGAAATGGAATAAATGTGATGTCGCCAAATGAGGTTCGCCATTCTCGTCAAACTTGATATCAGGTCCACATATAAAACGATATCCTCCCAATATTTTCTCGGATTCAGGATCCCAAACGATCAATTGTTTATATGGATTGTCCATAATATCATATTCGTCTATATCTGTGGAAAAACCTGTTCCTCCGCCATAGAATCGAAAAGCCTCTTCACGTAATCGCCCTATTTCTTGCATGACATTAGGCGAATTATGGTGAGTTATGATATATATTTCATTATTGGCACGATTTGTTTTTCGCAAAAACTTGTCTTTGCTTAATTCCGCTTTCAATATTTCGCGGTCGATAGGACCGATTATATTTTCCATGACTTCTATTTATCTGTTTTTGCTAAATTATACGTTTGCTCTTTCATAAATTCAGCCCACTGTACAGTATTTCGCGTATTATCGAAAATGCTGTAGGGAATGGGTTTACCGAATATAATAGAAAAAGTTTCATTTCTATTTTTAAACATTTCATCGGGTAGAAATAGCATTTCAATATTAAACTTAATGCCTAATGACTTCCTAATATTTGCAAATCTATAAAAGAAATTTGAATTCTGACCTTTAAAATAGACCGGAACTATATCTCTTTTTGTTTCAATAGCTTTTTGAATAAAATTTTTTTTCCAATCCAAATCATATATTTTTCCGTTTATTTTTCGCGAACACAGTCCTGCCGGAAAGGTTATTATTTGATTATCAGATTCAAAAGCCTCGTTTACTTGTGCAGCAATTTTTTTAGATTGTTTTCCGACTTTATTGACCGGGATAAATATTGATTGAAGATTTTTAATGTTTAGCAATATATCGTTAACCTGATATTTAATCTTGTGATT
>CALYRA010000024.1 GCA_945292135.1 uncultured Dysgonomonas sp. | reverse complement strand
AAGCCGTACAATAATCAGCGATTTGTATATTTATGAACTATTTTATATTTTTTTATGTTAGCTATTAATAAATTGATATTCGAATGATAATAAGTTTTTTATGTATATTTGTAAACTTATGGCTGGTATTCGGTTTTAATATATCCTTTATAATGCTAAGCCTTTTATTTTTCAACTTGATTATAAATAATTATTCATTTCAAATATAATTTATTTCTACACGATGAAGCTTGCGATTATAGGTTATGGAAAAATGGGACATGAAATAGAAAAAATTGCTTTGGATAGAGGGCATGAAATTGTCTCCATCATTGATATTAATAACGCCGATACAGCATTTGATACTCCCGAATTTAAAAGTGCAGACGTTGCTATCGAATTTTCTACTCCTCATACAGCTATTGATAATTATAAGAAATGTTTTGCTGCGAATGTTCCAGTTGTTGCCGGAACTACCGGATGGTTGGAACGTATCGATGAAGTGAAAAAAATCTGCGAAGAAGGTAACAAAACATTTTTTTATGCGTCCAATTATAGTATAGGAGTTAATATTTTTTTCGCCCTAAATGAATATCTGGCGAAAATTATGAATAACTTTTCTGAATATAATGTTAAAATGGAAGAAATTCATCATATTCATAAACTCGATGCTCCCAGCGGCACCGCTATCACGCTTGCAGAGGGTATTTTGAAAAATATAGATCGTAAAAATCGCTGGAATTTAGAAACAGAGAATGATACCGCTGACTTATCAATCCATTGTATCAGAGAGGGTGAAGTTCCAGGTATACACGAAATTATATATGAATCCGAAGCTGATATCATAAGTATTAAACACGATGCGAAGAATAGAAAGGGATTTGCTTTAGGCGCTGTTCTCGCAGCCGAATTTACAAAAGGAAAGAAAGGTTTTCTTGGAATGAAAGATATGCTCAATTTTTAAAATAATAATTATCAAATGGGAAATAACGAAAGAAACCAGAAAGAGGAGAAAAAAGAACGTAAGAAACCGGGTATATGGCAATGGATTTGGGCTATATTAGCTTGTGTTTGTTGTATTCTTTTTGTTATTTGGACAGGATATTACGCTGTCCTGATATTAATTCCTGTTTTTATAGATATTTACATTACCAAGTTTGTACCGTGGGGAGCTTGGAAACAGTCTGAAAATCCTACGATAAAAAGAGTACTTGATTGGGTAGATGCCATTGTATTTGCATTGGTTGGCGTATATTTTATTACAACATTTTTCTTCCAAAATTATCAGATACCGACATCTTCCTTGGAGAAATCTCTGTTGGTTGGAGATTTCCTTTGCGTAAATAAAATGATATATGGCGCGCGTTCGCCAATGACTCCACTATCTTTTCCTCTGATGCAGCACACAGTTCCAGTTTTAGGAACAAAATCTTATTTGGAAAAACCTCAATTAGAATACAAACGTTTTGCAGGAATCCGTTCAGTAGAACGTTACGATATTGTTGTCTTTAATTATCCTTCAGGTGATACTGTCGCTACCAAAATGCAAAATGCCGATTATTATGATTTATGCCTTTCTTTGGGACATGATGTTGTAAATTCGGATAAAGCGCAATTTGGGGATATCATTTATCGTCCGGTAGATAGACGTGAAAATTATGTTAAAAGATGTGTAGGACTTCCGGGCGAAACGATTCAATTGACAAACGATACCGTTTTTATCAACGGCAAAGCACTTCCACATCCTAAAATGATGCAATTGATGTATTGTGTACAGACAGACGGAACCGAAATATCAAGGAAAGTATTTGAAGATTTAGGTATTAGTAAGGACGATCAGGATGTAATGTCTATACAGAAAGTAAATGAAATACAGCAAGATAGCATAAAGTTAGCTCTTTTAGGTTTGGAATATAATCCTGATCCCAACAAATTGGGTCTACTCTATGTGAATGTAAATATGACTGCTGATATGGTCACAAAATTATCTCAAAAACCATTTGTCAAGAAGATTATACGTCGTAATGAGTATTACAAGCGTTATGCGGAATATAAACCAATGGTTATGAATAGCGTAACACAGAGAGCCTATCCGGGTACATATCATAAAAATATTCCTTACGGCGATTTCCCCGCATTATGGATACCAAAGAAAGGAGAAACAATCACATTCGATGAAGATATTGAATATAAAGTCGCGGCTTACGGACGCTGTATTAAGAACTACGAATTCAACAATTTTGAATATAAGGATGGTAAAGTATATATAAATGGTCAAGAAGCCAATTCTTATACGTTTAAATATGATTATTATTTTATGATGGGTGATAATCGTGATATGTCTGCCGATTCACGTATGTGGGGATTTGTACCCGAAGATCATATTGTCGGTCAGCCGATGTTTATTTGGTTGTCATACAATAAAGATAATAGCAGTATTCGCTGGGATCGTATTTTCACTAAAGGAAATAAAAATAGCTAACTATTATTTGATTAGATACGAAATAAATAAGGGTATCCCAATAGAGGATACCCTTATTTATGTTATATTATTTAAGTTTTATTTTTCTGAATATAATATCATAATCAATCACGATAAAATATGTGTTGTTTGCGAGAACATCTGAAAATATTATTTTGCAAAGAAGCGCTGATTTGTTTACCTTTATGAATACCTATTTTTATACATTTGCTTATTATTTTATTATTGAATTGTAAATGAATATTTATTTATCATCTGCTTATCTGGCACCTGTTGAGTATTATACAAAGTTTCTGACTGAGAAAACCGTTTTTATAGAGAAGCATGAGAATTATTTAAAACAGAGTTACAGAAACCGATGTACCATTTTGTCGGCAAATGGCGCTATTCCGTTATCGATACCTGTTAAGCATACTTCAGGCGAAAAAACATTGATAAAAGATATCCGAATAGCAGATCATGGCAATTGGCAACATATGCATTGGAACGCAATTGTTTCGGCATATAGTTCAACGCCTTATTTTGAATATTATCAGGATGATTTTGCTCCGTTTTATCATAAGAAATACTCTTTCCTTTTAGATTATAATGAGGAATTAAGAATATTAATCAATAAATTACTTGGAATTGAAAAGCAAAATATATTATATACTGAACTTTACAAAACTGATCTGGAAAAATCTGATTTAGATTTTCGGGAGATTATTCATCCCAAAAAAGATTATAGATTGCTTGATTTAGAATTTTTTCCGCAAAAATATTATCAGGTATTCAATCAGAAATTTAGTTTTGTGGAGAACATGAGTATTATAGATTTGCTTTTTAATATGGGTAATGAGAGTATATTGGTATTAATGAATTCTAAGAAATAAAATAAAATTTAAACTATTTTATTTACATAAGGCTACATTTATTAGCAAAACATTGTATTTTTATCATTTAAATTCAATCTGATTGCAAAAATGATGCGAAATATCCAAAAATATGCTATTGGTACGGGAATTCTATCTTCAGTAGCTTTGTTTATCGCGTGTGCTAATATGGCTAGTCCAAGTGGCGGACCGTATGACTTAGAACCACCCAAAATAGTTCGTATTACTCCCGAATTTAATGCTACAAATGTAAAGAAAGGAAAGATTGAAGTTATTTTTGACGAAAATGTCAATATAGAAAAGCCAAATGATAAAGTTATAATCACTCCTCCGCAACGGTTACTTCCGGTTATTCATGCCGTAAATAAAAAGGTTACTGTTCAACTTCGAGATAGTTTGTTGCCAAATACTACATATACTGTCGATTTTACGGATGCAATATCAGATTTTAATGAAAATAATTTATTTGAAAACTTTTCAATATCCTTTTCTACCGGTAATGTCGTTGATACGTTAGTAATATCCGGTAAAGTGGTTAATGCCGAAAACGTCGAACCAGTAAAAGGCATATATGTTGGTCTGCATTCAAATCTTAATGACACAGCATTTACACGAACAAAATTCGAACGTATATCTCGAACAGATGAACGAGGAAATTTTACGATACGTGGTATCGCTCCCGGAAAGTATAGAATATATGCTCTCGAAGATATAAGCCGTACTTATATGTATACTAATTTAGGAGCGAATATAGCATTTTTAGATACAATTATTCAACCGTCGTCTAAACCTGATATGCACAAAGATACAGTCTTTACAATTAATAATGGAGTAAAGACTATTGATTCGATAAAAGATGTACACTTCACACATTTTATTCCCGATAACATTGTTTTACGTACATTTGTATCAGACTTTAGGCGTCGCTATTTACAAAAATACGAACGTATGCCAAATCGGATAATGTTATATTTTGGCGCGCCAACTCCAATGCCCGAATTGAAACCTTTATCTTTCGGGCAAAATAAAGATTGGTTTATCCTTGAAAAAAATGCAACTCAAGATACACTTACCTATTGGATAAAGGATAAGGATATTTTGAATATGGATACCTTAAAGTTTGAAATGTCATATTCTGAAACCGATACTTTGAATAAGAACGTTTTGGTAACGAAAGAATTTGATTTTTTCGAGAGGGGACGTAAAAAAGTTAAGAGCAAAAAGAAGAAAGATGAGAAAGAAGAACCAATCTTTTTAAATATAAAAAACAATTTAAATTCAACTTGGGATATATATAATAATATTACCCTCGAATTTGATGAACCCATTGAAGGCACGTTGAATGATAAAGTTAAATTACAAAAATTGGTAGATACGATTTATGTAGATATAAAAAATTATGAAATCGTTAAAGACTCATTAAACCCTAGATTATATACAATTAAACATAAATGGGAATATGACAAAAGTTATAAATTTGAAATAGATTCCGCTACTATCCATAGTTTATATGGCTTGTCTAATAATAGCTTAGAACAGAAATTTAAGGTTAAGAAAAAAGAGGACTATGGTAATTTGCTGATAGAGATTTCCGGACTTAATGATTTGCCCGCATTTGTAGAACTTTTAAATAAATCAGATCAAACTGTTCGAAAAGTTACGGTTAAAAAAGGTATTGTTTTATTCCGGAATATTAATCCGGGAGAATATTATGCCCGAATTATTATCGACAAAAATAACAATGGAAAGTGGGATACAGGAAACTTTGAAGAAGATCGACAACCCGAAGAAGTATTTTATTACGACAAATCTTTCAATATACGCGCCAACTGGAATAACGAAGAGGTTTGGACATTAGATATGGAAACAGATAAAGCTAAAAAGCCTTTAGCAATAACCAAAAACAAACCCAAAGAAAAGGAATCCAAACAAGAACAATTGGAAAAACAAGATCGTAAGAAACAAGAAGAAAAAGAGAAACTACGTACTCAAGGACAACAATTAGGAAGAAGTGGGTCGTCGTATAACAGTACTACTTATTAAAAAATGTAATAAGGAGAAAATATGAACAAAAAACTACTATTTATGATTTTTGCATTCATTTCGGTTTTGAATTGGATGCCATTGAGTTCGCAAAATTGCAAGATATATAATGATGTATTTCAAGGGGGGGAAGAATTAAATTATGACCTTTATTTTAAATATGGAATACTTTATACCAAAGCCGGAAACTCCAAACTGTCCGTTACAAATACTACCTATGGAGGTAAAAATGCGTATAAAATGATTCTTCGCGCCCAATCTTCAGGAGCCGTAGATAAGTTATTTTCGCTGAATGACACGCTGACAAGTTATATGTCTAAAGATCTTGTCCCATTATCTTTTTCAAAAAATGCGTATGAAGGTAAGGATTATACTGTTGAAACAATTAAATATACTTATACAACAAAAGGTGTTAGCCTGAATACGAAGAGGGTTAAAAATGGGACAGAACGTTTCGATGTTGAATTTACCAGTACAAACTGTATTTATGACTTTTTAAGCATTGTTTTTTATGCGCGGACATTAGATTACACTACAATGAAAAAAGGTTCTGAAACAAGCGTAGAATTCATGTCTGGTAAAAGGAAAGTAAAAATGGTGATAGAACATAGAGGTATAGAAAAAATGAAGGCTAATGATGGGAAAAAATATAATTGTATAAAACTATTATTGAGCATTAGCGATGATGCTTTTGAAAATAAGGAAGAGGCTATGACCGTATATATCACTAATGATAACAATCGTATGCCTGTGCGAATAGACTCAAAATTAAAAGTAGGGTCAACTCGTGCAATACTTAAAAACTATAAAGGAAATAAGCATACCATTGAATAATTTATTTTTATGAGTTTATCTGCTTAATAGTTACTAAGATAGGTCGCAATTTCAATATTGCTGATATATTTTGCTGACACAATCCTTAATCAAACGCTAAAATCATGACCTAACGTAACGCATAAAATTAAAATTACTCAATCAGTGTAATATAATATATTCCGATTTATTTAGGGTTATTCTCTGTTAACTCTGCTTAATCAACTTTAATATATAATATCTTATTTGATAGGTTACTATCTTACATTCGGTAAAATCAGAGCCGATTCAGAATAAAACACATTTTTTATTATTTGTAAAAAATCTTAACCTTTGTATCAAAATATATTGAATATGAATTGGGTTATACTGGTTATTGGGGGATTGTTTGAAGTCGGATTCACATTTTGCTTGGGTAAAGCAAAAATTACGAATGGTATAGAGTCTTATTTTTGGTATGGGGGCTTTGGTTTGTGTTTAGTTCTTAGTATGTTATTTCTTGTAAAAGCTACGCAAACAATATCTATTGGAACAGCTTATGCTGTTTGGACAGGAGTTGGTGCAGTCGGATCAGTATTGATTGGAATTATCTTCTTTAAAGATCCAGCTACTTTTTGGCGCTTATTCTTTATGTGTACGTTAATTATTTCTATTATAGGATTGAAGATAGTTTCCGGTCATTAATTTCTACCACAAAAAGAAATACAACACCAAATATTAATATTATATTTTGAGATTATATTTAGGCAAATTCAAAAAGGTTAATAAAATTTAATCAATAAAATTATGTTTCTCTTTCTTTGTTTATTACATATATTTTAGAACTTTGTGATTAAACTTAAAAAATAGAGATTTATGAAGAAATTTTTATTCTCGCTGGTTCTCAGTATTTCCTTATTGTCATGTGGCACGGCATACAATTCAGCATTGAAGCAAATACAATTAGGCATGACCCAAACAGATGTAGTATCTCTTATGGGAGATAATTATAATGTCGTTGAATATCGTAACGATCGGAATCAAACAATTCAGTATCGTGACAGATACAAAAATAATTGGTACTTTGAATTTTATGATGGACGTTTGTACAAATGGTATAAAACCACTGATGAATAATTATTAATTTTCAATCTTGTTATTATATCAAAAACACCTATTTGAAGGTGTTTTTTGTTAATAGGTCTTTATAAATAAAAATTGATATATTCGTGTCATTTTTAATAGATTCAAAATATGAATTTATCAGCTTTATACACTATTTTGTTGCTTATTGTATCCAATATATTTATGACCTTTGCATGGTATGGTCATCTGAAAATGAAAGAATATTCATGGTTCGCCTCATTACCTCTTATAGGAGTTATTCTCATTAGTTGGGGAATTGCCTTTTTTGAATATTGCTTTCAGGTTTCCGCCAATAGAATTGGCTTTAACGGGAATGGAGGTTCGTTTTCTTTGATCCAACTTAAAATAATACAAGAGGTCATTACTCTTGTTGTATTTGTTTTGTTCAGTACAATAGCTTTTAAAACGGAAACCTTTAAATGGAATCATTTATTAGCGTTTATCTTTTTGATAGCAGCAGTATACCTTGTTTTCAAAAAAGATTAAATCTTTAAATCGTATATAAAACACAAAAGACTTCCAAAAATGGAAGCCTTTTGTGTGAATACTATTGGTACTGGATAGGAAAATAATACTAATTTTATTAAAGAATAAAATATATTTCTCTATTTGTCAAAATACCATTTTGTATTCAATTGACCCAAATTGTGATAATAATTTTGATTATTAGAATAACTAAATAAATTATCAAGAAGATTGGATAGAAATAGCGGACTATCGTTCTCTAAAAACTTATTATAACCGTTTGGGATCAATTCTACATTCATAAATGTATATTATTATATATGGTTACTACAAAGTAATGCATTTAGAATTGTATTATACTTAAATGCGCATTTGTATATACAAAGACCGCTTTTGTAATTACAATTGCTATTTAAAATTTTGATTACATTTGTGTTATAAATACTAATTTAAATATATTTGTTAGTATAAAAAGATATAAAGCATGGACAATGTAAAAAAGAAGGACAAGAATACGCATCATGGGCACGCAATTAAAAGACTACGCCAAGCATTAGGCATAAAGCAAGAGAAAATAGCAATGGAGATAGGAGTTACTCAACAAGCTATATCTGCGTACGAAAGAAGGTCTGTATTAGAAGATGACATACTCAATAAAATTGCAAAATCCCTCGGAGTTACCCCTCAATTAATTAAAGATCTGGATGTTGATCCCGTAACTATTGTTATAGAAAATAATACCTTTGAAAATAACCATAAAGTTTCTAATATCGGGAATTACAGTGTAGTAGATAACAGTACAAATCAATTTAATCCTGTCGATAGAATC
>CALYRA010000023.1 GCA_945292135.1 uncultured Dysgonomonas sp. | reverse complement strand
AAGTGACTTTGACCTTGATAATCATACTCTTGCGCAGCCTGTTTAAAACATGTTGATATTTTTTCAATCCTGTTATCCAAAATATCGGGAAAACGTAGGAGTACAGGAGCATCAATATCGCGAAGTTGTAATTCGTCCATCAATTCTTTCAAGTCCACTCCTACTCCATTCTCTTTGGGTGTCACAATTACATTTCCTTTTTCGTTGATTGAAAAATAATTAATACCCCATCCAGAGATGTTGTAAAGCTCCGTAGAGTCTTCAACGCGCCATTTTCTCATTTTCTAATAATAAATCAATATTGTTATTTGACTGATAAATATGTTACCACTTTAATATTTTCTGAGTTGTTTTTGTCTTTTTTATATACATCAAAATCCGCAAGATATTTTCTATCATAATTTGAATGCCATATATGATTCCATATTTTTTCCGTAGCATTCCGGGTATTTTCATCTGCTGTAAATTTTAAAAACTCCCCATCTAAAATATCTTTATAAATAAATTCATCATCGGAATCATTAGTATCTGATACCTGACATCCTATGATTGTTGTATATTCACCCCTAAAATCACTTTCGTAATCGGTATAGAGGCAGTATATATCGTCAGATACTTTGAAAGGTATGGAATCAGCCATATTATTTTCCTGAAACTTTTTCCAAAGCTTTGCTATATCTTTTTGCGCCTGATTATCTTTGTTCGTTGTCCTAATAGCTATTCCTACGATCGAAATTTTTTTAAGGCTTATTTTTTCGTAATCCATAATTATTTATTTCACCATTATTTTTGTAACCTCAGCAATATATAAATGATGGAAGTCTCCCTCATACCATTTTTCTATCAAATCTTTATCCAAGAAAGAGGCCTCTGTAATAGGTTGTACAAATAACTTTTTTGCAAATATAACAGATTCAGCTTCTTCAAAATACGGAATATTATTATCCATCAAAACATTGAAACCGACCTTGGCGATTTTATCTTCGTCACGCCCCGATACTTTGCCGAGATAAGACAGGTCTTTAAGATAATTCTTATCAAAAAATGTCAAGGAGAAAGACTCCGCATTATCGACAAATTCTTTTGTATATCGTTGTGGTCGTATAACAACAAACACGACTTCTTTATTCCACATTACGCCAAAACCGCCCCAACTGGCAGTCATTGTATTAGTTTTACCATCCTTTTGGGCAGATATAAGCATCCATTTGGTTTTCAATTCAAAGGGATTAAATTTACAATCCTTTATACCTATTTCCTTAAAATTTTCCATATCTCTAATTCTTATAAATAAATTTTTAATAAGGGAAAACTTTTATTTAATCGCTTTTACAAATTATGACTATTCATAAAAATAAAGGTTCTCCCCCCTTTTTCGTAATGTTCAATATCTTCTGTCTACATTCTAAATATAACATATGGTTTATTATGTTTGTTTTTAGGCCATCGGCTAGAACAACTTACACTATAAAGTCATATTGCCTTTTATCCCAAATCCCTCGAAAGAAATATTAAATTCTCTTCAATTCTTTACTATCCGCAAATATTTTCGCTTTCAAATGTGAAGGTTTGATAGAAAAATCAGAATGCTTTTCTGTTTCTTTTTTATTTCTATAAACATCTTTTGAATAGGAGAAAGATTTCGTGAGACTCATAGGCCGAAAGTAGATAAATAAACCCGGATATGCTCCCAATGACATGAAAACAGCCGTTCCGTATAATTCCAATTTTTGACAATGAGGATTTATCGTTAAACCTCTATCTGCTATGATATCCAATGCGCAAGATTTGAGACGCATATTTCTTTCCGGCACTATATTTATATGCGGGTATTCTTTCAATCGCATAACATACATAGCCATATATTTATCCTTTTCAAGATTCTCCTGTTTATAAAATCCGTTTTTGTCAAAGTAAGTTATAGCTACATCTTCAAAATCGAGAGATAGAAAACGCATTAAACTACTATCAATAGAGATTCCCTCAAAATTAGGGACTTGCCTATATATTATAATGTTTTTTTGCGTATACGCATTTAAGGATGCCACAAGAAATGAGAGAATGAAAATGAACAGGGCTTTTTTCATTTATTAATCCAATTTAAGAACCGCCAAAAACGCTTTCTGCGGAACTTCGACATTACCAACCTGTTTCATTCGTTTCTTTCCTTCCTTTTGCTTTTCTAACAATTTACGTTTACGAGAAATATCACCTCCATAACATTTGGCGGTAACATCTTTTCGCACAGCCTTGATTGTTTCCCGAGCAATTATTTTAGCACCTATCGCAGCTTGAATAGCAATATCGAATTGTTGGCGAGGTATTAATTCTTTCAATTTCTCACACATACGACGACCAAAAGTTACGGCATTATCAATATGCGTCAAGGTAGAAAGTGCATCCACAGATTCACCATTCAATAAAATATCGAGTTTTACTAACTTAGATTCACGATAATCCTGCATATGATAATCAAATGAAGCATAACCTTTTGATATACTTTTTAGTTTGTCATAGAAGTCTATCACAATTTCAGCCAACGGCATATCGTATGTAATCTCAATACGATCTCCTGAAATATATTCCTGTTTTAGCAAAATACCACGTTTACCTAAACAGAGTGTCATTATTGGACCTATATACGCCGTGTTAGTTATTACAGAAGCTCGTATATATGGTTCTTCAATATAATCTATCAAAGTAGCATCGGGCAATCCTGAAGGATTGTGTACATCCTTTACATTTCCTTTTTTATCATGTACCAGATAGGATACATTAGGAACTGTTGTGATAACATCCATATTAAACTCCCGTTCGAGACGTTCCTGTATTATCTCCATATGAAGCAATCCCAAGAATCCGCATCGGAAACCAAATCCCAGTGCGACAGACGATTCGGGCTGAAAAGTCAATGAAGCATCATTCAATTGCAATTTTTCAAGGGAGTTTCTCAAATCTTCGAAATCCTCACTATCAATAGGATATACGCCCGCAAATACCATTGGTTTTACTTCTTCAAATCCATCAATAGCTTTATCGGAAGGGGTTTTGACATGGGTAATGGTATCGCCGACTTTAACTTCTTTAGAGGTTTTAATCCCTGATATTATATAGCCCACATCACCGCATTGTATTTCATCCTTAGGAGACATGTTAAGTTTTAATACCCCTACTTCATCCGCATAATATTCTTTTCCTGTATTGAAAAACTTCACAAAATCACCTTTCCTTATTGAACCATTTACAACCTTGAAATAAGCTATAATCCCTCTGAAAGAATTGAATACAGAATCAAATATCAATGCTTGTAATGGCGCATCGGGATCTCCTTTAGGAGCCGGTATTTTTTCTATAATAGCATTCAAAATATCAAACACGCCTTGCCCGGTCTTACCGCTGGCACGTATAATCTCTTCACTTTTTACTCCTAACAGTTCGATAATCTGGTCTTCTACTTCATCAGGCATAGCAGTCGGCAAATCTATTTTATTTAAAATAGGGATTATTTCCAAATCATTATCTATCGCCATATAAAGATTAGAAATCGTTTGAGCCTGAATTCCCTGCGAAGCATCTACAATCAGCAAAGCGCCTTCACAAGCAGCGATGGAACGCGATACTTCATACGAAAAGTCAACGTGTCCCGGCGTATCAATAAGGTTTAATATATATTTTTCATTATTATATACATACTCCATTTGTATAGCATGGCTCTTGATAGTAATTCCACGCTCACGCTCCAAATCCATATCATCGAGTACCTGAGCTTGTAAATCTTTTCCCTCTACTGTTTTAGTATATTCCAACAGCCTGTCAGCCAATGTACTTTTCCCGTGATCGATATGCGCGATAATACAAAAATTTCTGATTTTATCCATTCTATTATGGTTATTCCTATTTTGAACGTTTTACTATTCTTTTTACTAAATAATACCCAGATTATTTTTAGAACCGCAAAGATAACATAAAGATACGGAAAATTTTAATCATATATTAAAGAATGTGCATTCTTTATATACTTACGAATCTTATAATATCATATTGATTTAATTTTTACAATAAAACTTTACTTTGTATCATAAAAACAGTATCTTTGTAAGACAATTAGTCAAATCAAATTAATATAATACTAATGAGTTACCTTATTAAACCGAAAAGCTATCATGCTCTGTTAGATTTAAAACAGACAGAGTTAGGTATTAAACAAATAAAAGACTTCTTTCAACAAAACCTATCGTCTGAACTTCGGTTAAGAAGAATCACAGCGCCATTATTTGTATTAAGGGGAACTGGTATTAATGATGACCTGAATGGAACGGAAAAAGCCGTTAGTTTTGAAATCAAAGATATGAATGGTCAGCAAGCCGAAATCGTACACTCTTTAGCGAAATGGAAACGCTTGACTCTCGCTGATTACAAAATTCATGAAGGTTATGGTATCTATACGGATATGAATGCTATCCGGGCAGATGAAGAATTAGGTAACCTGCATTCGCTCTACGTCGACCAATGGGATTGGGAAATGGTTATGTCGCCGAAAGATCGGAATCTTGACTTTCTTAAAAATATTGTCAGACGTATTTATGCGGCAATGGTTAGAACAGAATACTTAGTTTATGAAATGTACCCGCAGATAAAGCCTATATTATCTCCTGAAATTAAATTCATACATGCCGAAGAATTATTACAGAGATTTCCCAACCTTAGCACAAAAGAACGTGAAGACAAAATTGCCAAAGAATATGGAGCTGTTTTTATTATTGGTATAGGTGGCGCCTTGAGTGATGGTAAACCTCATGACGGACGTTCACCTGATTATGATGATTGGACAACAAAATCAGAGAACGGTTATAAAGGTTTAAACGGTGACTTAATCGTATGGAGTCCTGTTTTGGAACGAGCTATCGAATTATCCTCGATGGGTATTCGTGTAAATAAAGAAGTATTACTTGAACAGCTTAAAATATCAGGTCAGGAACATCGCAAAGAGCTATATTTTCATAAACGTTTATTAAATGGCGAACTTCCTCAAACTATAGGTGGCGGTATAGGTCAATCCCGTCTTTGTTTATTCTTCCTTCGTAAAGGACATATAGGGGAAATTCAAGCCAGCATTTGGCCTGAATCTATGAGAAAAGAAGCGTTAAGTTTGGGTATGCATTTGATATAAAGTTTATTAATATTTAGTATTCGAACGAATTTAAACAAAAGAGATAAAAAATATCTTTTTTATTTTGAATTTCGAAAAAAGTACATATCTTTGCAACGCTTTTAAAGAAAAGCAAAGTGTTTAACAACACTGGAGAGATGGCAGAGTGGTCGATTGCGGCGGTCTTGAAAACCGTTGAAGTGAGAGCTTCCGGGGGTTCGAATCCCTCTCTCTCCGCCAAAGCAACTACTAATCAGGTAGTTAAAGCGGACAAAAAAAGACAAATCCTACAATATCAACATATTGTGGGATTTTTTTATGCTATACTATCTTGTAATAATGACTTAAAAAAGCCATTTCTAGGCAGGGTTACGTTTCCAAATCGTTCCCACCTTGAATATAAATCGTTCCCAGTGTAAATATCTGTGTTTGATCTTAATATGTCTATATTTAGACAATCTTAGTTTCCTTAGTATAAATTAAATTTACAATCTAATTATAAACTTAAAATTTCAATTATGGAATTAAGTAAAACGACTTTTAGCCTTCTTTTTTAGTTTATATATCTCTGTGATACTGTTTGGTGTGTGGGATTGTTTGCCGATGTATGTCACACATTGACACATAACTTAGCTGTAATGAATCTTAAAAATGGAATATCGATTGGATCGTTCAGCTGAATACCGGGGCAGCGGTCTAATCTGACTACTCAACTATATGTAATTATCACAAAAAAAAAATAAAACTGCAAATGATAGGTTAATAAAAGGATAAAACTCAGATTAAATAAATTAATCATATATATTTTTTTTATAGAGTATATTTTAGTTAAAAATATTAACTTTAAAAACTTAACTAAAATATCTAAATAATGTCATCTCTCCTTAAATCTTGGATAGCCATTGAGTTTTTATCAACATCGAATGAAATAGACATAAAAGATAAAAACACACTAGAATTAACGCCGAATAATTATCCTCCTCATGATAAAAAATCAGAATGGAAAGGATATAAAATAAAAACAGCAACTTTCAAGACCGCAGATATTTATGATTTATTATCTGATATATTCGAGGATAATGCTTTTGCTGATAGAAATCCATATACAATATCCTACACTTGTGAGTTTGAAATAGATAAAAACGAAAAACTTAACGAATATTCTATTGCTATATCGTCATTTCCATGGGCAGTAAGCCAATTGCAAAAGAAAATAAAACCGAATAATTGGGAATCCGATTTTCAAAAATTCAAAGAAGACTTGTGGGAAAAGATCATCGAAATTTTTAAATCCCAAGACTATGATTTGTTTGAAAAAATAAAGGAAATAGAATCTTATATCGAAAAGAAGTTGAATTGGGAACCATATATTCTCCATAAAACATATTTTACGAAGCTCAGAAAAATACTCGAAGACTCAAATGATATTATTCTAAATAGTTTTTACACAAAGGATCTTACAATGTTGAATCAAGAATACCCAAAAGGGTGGAATAAGTCATTAACAGAATATGTAAATCAACAGGGTGAGAAAAAACGAATTAACCTAAGAGAACACTATGATGTAATAAAAAATAAACTTAGAGCCGGAAATATACCACAAGGTTCTTGGGCTAGTTCATATAGTTTAAGCCTTATGCAACAATTTGCAGTAAATCACATAATGAATGATTTAGCAAATTCTCCCGGTTATTTTTCTGTAAACGGCCCTCCGGGTACTGGTAAAACTACCCTTTTGAAAGATACAATTGCCGCTATCATTGTTAAACGGGCTAAAATTTTAACCTCATATAAAAATCCATCAGACGCTTTTAAGAAAGAAAATAGTTATCCTAAGACCGGAAATTATAATGTATATTACTATAAACCCGATACAAAAATCTGTGATGATGCTATTATAGTAGCATCTAGTAACAATGCGGCAGTCGAAAACATTTCTAAAGAATTGCCTAAGAAAGACGGTGATTTCTTAAAAAATAACTTCTACCCCGAAAATATTTATTTTAAAGAAATGGGCGAAATCTTATTGGGTAACGAAGCATGGAATTGCATTTCATTTGCTTTAGGCAATAGTTCGAACCGATCTAAATTCATAAGTATCTGGGAATCGTGGAACGATGAAACAAAGAGTTATGACAAACCATTTCAAGAGGCTATAAATGTTTTAGATTATACGATGGAAGATTGGGCTAAAGTACGACAAGAATTCAATCGGATGATTGAAGATTTTGAATCTTTGAAACAAAATTTAGAGAAAAATGAAACATTTTTATCAGATAAATATTTTATAGAATTACAGAAAAATTACAATTATGACCCAAAGAATGCCATAACTGAGCTGGAACATGAAATATAGGAAAATAACAACACCATTCAGAATTTGCTGGAGCAAAAAATTGAAGCTGAAAAAACCTTCGAGCGGACAAAAGAAATAAAGCCTGTATTTTGGCACTTTTGGTTCAGTACAAAATCAGCCAAAAGTTATTACTTTAAAATCAATGAAGTTACCACTGAGATTGATGATATCAAAAAAAATATTATTCGACTACAAAAACGAAACGCAAAAATTAATCAGGATATAGAGACGTTACGTAAATATCAGACGATAAAATCTGAATACAAAGATTACACACCAGATCAACAATTTTGGAATGATGCTTTTGAACAAACCCCTTCAAAGTCCCAAGAATCGTCTCCATGGTTCAATAATGAATTAAAAGCTAAATCTGTAGCTATTTTCTTCAAGGCATTAGAATTACAAACAATCTTTATTTCATTGGCATCAAAAGAAATAAAAGCAAATATAGAATTGCTTGTATGTCACTTTAGCCGGAAAATCACAACTATAAAAGGCGACGAATTGAAGGGTATATGGAATACATTATTCTTATTAATACCGGTTATATCCACAACATTTGCATCAGTAAGTAATTTATTTAAAGGATTAGGAGCAGATACATTTGGTTGGCTGTTTATTGACGAAGCGGGTCAGGCTATTCCCCAAGCTGCAGCAAGCACTATATATCGCTGCAAAAGAGTAGTTGCTGTGGGTGATCCTTTACAGATAGAGCCAGTCGTTACATTACCACAAAAAGTATTCGATTATATAGGAACTGAGAATAAGATTTCGTCAAGCGTATTTTCCTCTAAAGTTTCCGTACAAACGTTTTATGACAATATAAATCCTTATGGATCATATATTGGCGAAGGTTTATGGACTGGATCGCCACTAAAGATACATCGAAGATGCGCAGATCCGATGTTTCGTATAGCGAATAACATAGCTTATGATAATATTATGCAAAATGCAAACAGAAATAAACCTATGCCCCGAATTGGTAATTTGCATAGTCGCTATGATGATATAAAAGGAAGTTGCACAATACGACAATTTGTTCCCGAACAGGGAGTGCAGGCAATAAAGCTGATAGAAGAATATTTCCGTTCATTGCAGAATCAAGATGATTTCAGCTTGTTCGTTATCACACCATTCAAAGCCGTATCCTCTGAATTCAAAAAGCAGGTCAAAAAAGGTTTACCGACATCAATAT
>CALYRA010000022.1 GCA_945292135.1 uncultured Dysgonomonas sp. | reverse complement strand
GATGAATAATATATACGCGGCTAACATACCTATGAATGTAGGCGCGGCTATATCCCCAGCCAATGCTCTTATCGGTTTCTCAACATAATCAAAGAAATTGGGGCTTTGTCCCCATATTCCGATATGGTAAGCAGGCATACCCGAAAACATTGAACCAGTCCAAACAGAACTTTCACCCTCTTCATTGTAATAATTTCGTAGTTCCTGAGAAGCTCCTACATATTGCGTAACATCACCCTGTCTCAATACCTTTCCTTGAGCAAGAGGCAAGAAATACGCCAATGTGATGATTGTAAAAACAACAATCGCAATGATATGAGGCAAAGCTGTTTGAATAAATGACTTTTTCCGGTTTAGCATAATTTCTGAATTATTTTTGTTTCTTTAAAATATAAACGAGTGAACTACACCTTTTGGTATTTGTCAGGCTTAATAGAAAAAAAATCCATCCTTTACATAAACCTACAAATGAACCTGCAAATGTTTTTTTGTTTTTTTCGCTGAGCATAGATATATAGAAAGCATCAAAATACATCGGCTTGATAGCAACTACATCGAATTTATGTTTATTGGCTAATAACTTCAAATCAGACGGGGAGAAATGCCATAAATGCCGAGGAACATCATAAGCAGCCCAACTGCTTTTATAATGTGCCGCGTCAAACGAATTTTTATTCGGCAAGGCAATAACTGCAATACCATCATCCGTTAGTATTTTGTACAATTGATTCATTACTTTATTCAGATGCTCCATATGTTCCAATACATGCCACATCGTAATGACATTTTTTTTATTTTCCGGTATCTTAAAAAGATAATCAGCATCTTGTACATTCAATCCGAATTTTTCTTTTGCGATTCTTCTTACAGGCTCGGATTGTTCTATTCCGGTAACAATCCATTTCATTCGTTTCATATGATTTAAAAAATAGCCCGTTCCACAGCCAATATCAATAAGACTTCCTGTTTTGATAGCTGCGTATTTAAGAACAATTTTTGATTTGGATTTCAATGCTATTTTTCTGGCTTGATGGTATAGCCAATTGATTATTCCTTTGTTGGTATCGGTATGAGAAATATAATCAGGAGATTCATAATAACGACCTATTTCTTTTTCGGATGGAAAATCTTGAGTAAATCCAAATCCACATTTGCTACATTTACATAAATTGAACTCTTCATCAGTAGCAAAATTATCTTTACATGTCAACAAAGGTTCAGTTTCAGAATTGTCACAGATAGGGCATGTATAGATATGTATCGTTTCAGACATTTTGGTTTTATTTAAATAATGATCTGTTTACCTGATCGTAGTTTGTTATGATTTGATTGTTTTTCCAATCAGAATAATCATCATTATTAGAATTTACGACAATTATTTTACCTGCCTTTGCGTTTTTGGCTGCTAACAATCCCATATTTGCATCTTCAAATACAACAACTTCTTCAGGTTTTCGGTTTATAACTTTCATAGCCAATTCGTATATTTCGGGATGAGGTTTACTTTTAACATTGCCATTATTATACACCACATCTTCGTATTTGAACCATTTATCGAGAGATAATTTATCAAAGTAAAAATCCAGGTTTTCTTTTCCTGACGCAGTGGCAATTGTAAAAGGGATCGTATTTTCTTTTAAGAAATTAAGAAATGACTCTACTCCCGGAGCTAATTGCATATGTGTTTTCAAACAAAGTTCCTGATACAACATTTCCTTATCCAACGCAAATTGATTAATCTGTTCATCATTAAGATTGTTATTGAATAAAGAAAGTAAAATATCCCTATTGTTTTTTCCATGTATTTTTCTGAAAAGTTCTTCTTCAGTAAGGTGTAAATTATACTTTTCTAAAAAAATATCCCAAGCTTTATTATGTAACCACGTATCCCAGAATAGGGTTCCATTAAAATCGAAAACAACTCCGTTATATAACATCTGTTATTTAATATATTTTTATTCAATTACAAATGTACAAAAATAAACCTTTATGAATGTTGGGTTGTTAATATATAGAAAACAAAAAAGTTATGAAAAGAGATTTTAAAGAAGCTTTAGAAAACAGAAGATCATGTTACAATCTGGATAATAAAGTATCTATATCAGATAATGAAATAAAGGATATTTTGAACTTTGCGGTTAAACACGTTCCTTCTGCTTTTAATTCACAATCTACTCGTGTAGTATTGTTATTAGGCGATCATCATAAAAAGCTTTGGAATATAGTAAAGGAAACCTTACGTAAACTTGTTTCAGCTGAAACGTTTAAAAGTACAGAAGCTAAAGTCGATGGAGCTTTCCTGTCAGGCTATGGGACGGTTTTATTTTTTGAGGATGAACAGGTTATAAAAAGCCTGCAAGAAAGTTTGCCTGATTATAAAAATAACTTTCCAATATGGTCGCAGCAAACTTCCGCAATGCACCAATTAGCAATCTGGACAATGTTGGAAGATGCAGGTTTAGGAGCATCATTACAACATTACAACCCATTGATAGATGATGAAGTAAAGCGAACTTGGAAATTAGATTCAAATTGGAAATTAATCGCCCAAATGCCATTCGGAAATCCAACCGCTAAGCCGGGTAAAAAAGAATATAAACCCCTCGAAGGGCGAGTGAAATTCTTTGAGTAAAATAAAGGAGGTGTTTTTATATCTTATAAGCCAAACATTTATGCGTTTGGCTTAATTTATTATATATATCCAAACAATAGAAGGGATAAAGAGAATAGCCGTATCGCAATAATTAATTTGACATAAGATAATTAGAGATGTTTTATATACAATAGATTAATTCTACCTTAATCTATCAATTTACTTTTAAAATGTAATATCAAAAAGCTTATGTCTCGAGACTTAACCAAACATAAGGATTTAAAAATTATAATGTAAACAAGCATTGAAAAAGGAAACCCGAACGTTTCCTTTTTCAATGTTCTGAATTATCTTTTTTATCCTACTTGACTGCCCGGATTTACTTCTTTTATAGGCTGAATGAGCGCTAAACTTCCATCCGCATTTTCGGCGGAAAGAATCATTCCTTCCGAAAGGATACCCCTCAATTTGCGAGCTTCAAGATTAGCTATAAAACAAACTTGTTTACCAACTAAATCTTCAGGATTATAATAAGCTGCTATACCGGAAATGATAGTCCGTTTTTTTATACCGTCATCAATCAAAAATTGTAGAAGCTTATCTGTTTTGGGAACCTTTTGGCATTCTAATATTGTTCCTACGCGAATATCTACTTTCCCAAATTCATCGAATTGTATATTCGCTTTTTGGGGAGCGACTTTTATTTCCGTATTATTTTCTTCATTCGCCTTTTTGGTATCTAACAATTTCTGAATCTGCTTTTCGATTACATCATCTTCTATTTTTTCGAACAACAATTCTGATTTTCCTAATTGATGTCCTGCCGCAAGTAAATCAGTTTGACCTAAACGTTCCCAATCGATAGGATCGATAGATAGAAATTCTCTGATTTTACTTGTACTGTTTGGCATAAACGGTTCGAATGCGATAGATAGATTTGCTGTGATTTGTAACGATAGATTTAAGATAGTAGACACACGTTCCATATCGGTTTTAGCGAGCTTCCAAGGTTCGGTATCTGCTAAGTATTTGTTTCCTATACGCGCCAGATTCATCGCCTCTTTTAGAGCGTCGCGGAAGCGGTAATTTTCCAGATATGATTCTATTAATCCTTTAACGTTTACAAATTCTTTGATTGTTTCCTTATCGTAATCAGTCAATTCATTGAGTTGAGGTACCTTATTATCAAAATACTTTTGGGTCAGCACCAGCGACCGATTTACAAAGTTTCCGAATATTGCGACCAGCTCATTATTGTTACGCGCCTGAAAGTCTTTCCAAGTGAAGTCATTATCTTTAGTTTCCGGAGCATTTGCTGTCAAAACGTAGCGTAAAATATCTTGTTTACCCGGAAAATCTTCCAAATATTCATGTAACCACACAGCCCAATTTCGTGAAGTCGAGATTTTATCTCCTTCAAGATTCAAGAATTCATTTGCCGGAACATTATCTGGCAAAATATATGAACCATCGGCTTTGAGCATAGCCGGGAAGACAATGCAATGAAATACGATATTATCTTTACCTATGAAATGAACCAATTTGCTGTCTTCGGATTTCCACCATTTTTCCCAGCTGTCAGGCAAAAGTTCGATAGTATTCGATATATAGCCGATCGGAGCATCAAACCATACATATAATACTTTACCTTCGGCATCGGGAAGCGGAATAGGAACTCCCCAATCCAAATCCCGACTTACGGCGCGGGGATGTAGTCCCGTATCCAACCATGATTTACATTGTCCATAAACATTCGTTTTCCATTCCTTATGATCTTCAAGAATCCATTGACGTAACCATGATTCATGTTTGTCAAGCGGAAGATACCAATGTTTTGTTTCACGCATGACAGGAGCGGAGCCCGAAATTGTCGAACGTGGATTTTTCAAATCGGTAGGACTCAAGGATGAACCGCAAGACTCACATTGATCTCCGTAAGCGTTTGGGTTGCCGCAACGGGGGCATTCACCCATAATATAACGGTCAGCCAAGAACATTTTAGCTTCTTCGTCGTAATATTGTTCGTTTGTTTTTTCTTCAAACTCACCTTTTTCGTATAGTTTTTTAAAAAAATCGGAAGCGGTTTTTTTATGTATATCTGAACTTGTACGTGAATATATATCAAATGAAATACCAAAATCCTCAAAAGACTTTTTGATGATTGAATGGTATTTATCAACTACGTCCTGAGGAGTAACTCCCTCTTTTTTTGCGCGGATGGTAATAGGGACGCCATGTTCGTCCGAACCACCGATAAATAACACATCTTGTCCGCGAAGACGAAGATAGCGTACGTAAATATCAGCGGGTATGTAGACACCTGCCATATGTCCGATATGTACAGGGCCATTGGCGTAAGGTAGAGCGGAAGTTACAAGCGTTCTTTTATATTTCTTTGTCATAAAAGTTTTTTTAGAAGTGCAAAGATAATCATTTAGTTGATGAAATTTAAACTATGATTTAGGAATTATTTACTTTAGCGATCTTCTTCGTCACTCTGTTGTAAACGACGGTAAACCATATCGGCAAAATAGTTCCTTTGCAAACAGTAGATATGGCTATCGCCCACCAAACTCCCATAATCCCCATAAATGAAGCGAGATACCAAGCTAAAGGAATACGTAAAACATTAAAAGTTATACTGATGACCGCAGGTTCGATTGTACGTCCGATACCGTTGAACATACCTTGCGTCGTTAATTCTAACATCATAAATATCTGAACTAGTCCCATTACGAACAGATATTTTGCTCCTGCATCTATCGCACTTTCTTCGGGTACTATAATTCCGAATATTTGTCCGCCCAAGAATATAAAAACCAGACTGATTATTAAGCCATAGATAACCATTAAGCGTAATGTGTTCGTATATGCTTTTTTACCTCTTTCGGGTTTTCCAGCCGCAAAATTTTGGGCTACAAAAGCGCTTAATGCGGTAGAAAACCCTTGCGACGTATTCCAAGATACGCCCTCAATTTGCCCACCGGTCGTTTGGCTCATTAAGCCTAAATGTCCACCGGTTGTTGAAGCTACGCGAGCCAAATTCATATTGATAAAGGCATATATAGTATTCATAGCCGATACGGGAGCTCCCAAAAAGAAAATTCTTTTTAAGAAAATCCGGCGGGGACGGACTATAAAACGAAACCCGTTTAAAATACCTTTACCGAAACGTATTTGATAAAAGAACAAGCCAAATACAAATAATTGTGATATAACCATACCCACGGCAGCCCCATGTAATCCCATACCTAAAGGAAACATGAAGATGGGATCAAGAATCATATTGAGCACCAATCCGCAAGCGTAGTTTCGAAAAGGGATAGAACTTCTTCCCGAGCCGTTATATATTCCTCCAAAACAATAGGTCATGAATTGGAATGGAAGATAAATGCAAAGAGTACGGAGAAAAAATATAGCTTCGCCCGTAATATCTTCATCGAGTTTGAAAAAGGAAAGAATAACAGGCGCAAATATAAAAAGTATTGAAGTCCATATCAATCCTATTATTAACGCAACCGTAGTCGCGTTAGAGGCGTAAGCCGAAGCTTGTCTTAACTTGCGCGCGCCAATTGATTGACCTATCGCAACTTCTGCTCCAATCATCGCCAGATAGGCTATCGAAGAGGTAAACCATAACAGCATACCAATAGCTCCGATTGCGGCTTCGGATTTTGTCGCGATTTCGGGATGTTCGGTTGTACCTAATCTTCCCACCCAAGACATAGCCATCAGTGTGTAAGCCATTTGTAGGAAACTTGTTCCCATCAAAGGTAAAGCTAATCGTAATAATGTAGGGAATATAGCCCCTTCGGTCAGATTGCGTACTCCGCTTTTCATTTTATCTCGAGATTATTAAAACTAAATGTCCGTTTTGATCCGCAAAGATAAATACTTTAAGAACTAAACCGTTTAAACTGATAGTTCTTTTTTCAATCAAAGTCCCAATACTTCTTTTAAAGCCTTATATCCATTGAGGCTGATTCTGACCTTAGCTCCGTTTTTCAATATAAGTATTTGATTTTGTTTTTCATATAATTCTATTTGTAAGATAAAATCTATATTGACAATATTGGAACGGTGAACTCTTACAACTTTGGTAGAGGGCAAACTCGTTTCGAATGATTTCATTGTTTGTTCCTTTAAAAATTTCCCTTGAGTGCTATGTATCATAACATAGTCGCCATCAGATTGCAAATATATTATTTCAGAGATTGGTATAACCGTTATTTTAGTTCCATTCTTTACAGCTATATGCTCTATTGCAGGTACGCTATTTTCAACCTCTTTAATTTGTTCTTCAATTAAAATATCATCATCATTATCCTCTTCTCTTTTTTCTGATTTTACTTCATAAATGATAACGGAAATAGAATATACAAACAAAGCTAAAATTATTGTTATTGGTATGCTTGGTAATAACGATGACCACTCTTCCGCTTCCAGTAATTCGTGTAATATAAATGTGTTTATACCTACATTACAAGCTATAAAAAGTATAGCTAAGATGACGTAAAATAAAATTTTCTTAGCGAAAGGTAATCTTTCAGTATGACTGTATTCTAATATAAATCCCGTAAATACAAGGGTTCCGGATATCAAAACGCTTAATATAATACAATTGATTTGCAAGGTCGATTCAGATACGGAGATTAATGGATTTAATCCCAAGTATAAAAGTACAGCAAGCAGTGTTGCGATGAAAGTATGAACAATGATAAGATGTCGGATTTCCATATTTACCTATTTTCTTAACTTCAGTTTTTTGTTTCAACGCCGGCAAACCATGAATTTCCTTTGATGACTAATGTAGAATGATATTCCATATTGTCTGCATTTATCACATGTCGTTTGTCATCAAAAGAACCAAATATTGAACTTCCTTGTACGTCGACTATCCAATCGGAAGGGACATATATCGTAATGCTTCCAAAGATAGCGTTTGCTTCAAGTAAATACGTACCAGCCGCTAATTTTGCTTTTCGCAGATCTATGATTAAATCCCCAAACGTAACTCTGGCATTGCCGCCTTTGAAGTTTTGTGATAAAATAATCTGTTCCGAACTATTGAACATGATATTCTTGTCGATATAAGAAGTCAAATCAGAAACATCCGATTCGTTATCGAATTGCATATCGTTTTGTCTTCTTCGAGATGAATTTTTGGAGCGATTGAAAATAAAGTATAGTCCTATAATAATAAGTATTAAAGGCCAATATGTAGACATGTCGATTTTTAATATATTAAAAGGTAAGAATATGCCTATCTTAGGATATATAAAAAATGAACCTATGATTATTAATACCAACCCTGAAGTATAATTTTTTTTTGATACAAGGTTCCATATACCAATTGCAATAATCAGCATTTGCCATGATAGAATAATCAGACGCAACATCTTCGGGAGTATATTGAGGTTGAATAGAAGAAAAAGGGATCCTATACATATCAGAAATACGGCGAATCCGGAGAAGTTGCGTTTTTTTTGAGGATGATTTGAGTAATTATTTGATTCCATAACTATTTGTTTTGTTTTCCGTAAAGATATGTCTAAATGATGTATAGAATCAATTGAAAATCGACAAACTACCTGTATTAATCGATGAATATATCTATATTTTCCTTTAACGAATGCAATCGAGAATATATTTTTAGACTCTGTTAACTTTATCTTGGCATATTATGGTTACTTTTACAAAGTAATCTCCAATAGATATATAAACTTATACAAAATGAATCATAAATTAATAATTCTTATTTCCTTATTTATTTTTACGTTTACCGGCATTCATGCTCAATTGTTTGATGAAAAAAAAATTGAACATATAGAACACGGAGGAATGATAATTGATTTTCCCGAAGATTGGAAACTTAGCACATTTCGGATAGCTAATGGAAATTATGGTATTTATTCAGATAAAAAAAGCGGTCTGCTTTTCGCCGGCTTCTCTTTAGAAAAAGAATTTTACGAAATGATGCGTTGCGGATTATTTAAAGAAGGATGGCAAAATAATTTGATGAAGAGATTTAGAATTAAGATTTCGTCAAATCCGAAGGTTGTTCAATTTAATAATATAAATGCGGAAGAATACATATTGACGGGATC
>CALYRA010000021.1 GCA_945292135.1 uncultured Dysgonomonas sp. | reverse complement strand
AGTACTATCGTTAGTTATTATAATCTTAATTATTATTTTCTTCTGGATACAAGCAAAAGATAAACGCGCTTTAAATGACGCCGAAAAGAAAGCTTATCAAATGAAACTACTTGCCGACAGTTATGATAAAGAAAAGAGTTCGATGAGAAATATTATTCTTGATCACTTCAATATATTGAAAAAGACAGCGCTAATAGATGCTTATATGCGTGATGAAGAGAAAAAACAAGGACAAAAGATTTTGAAAAAGGTAAATGAAACAGTTTATGGAAAAGATTGTTTCGATTGGGATAAGACTTTTGAAACTCTAAATCATTTATATGATAATATGGTAAATAAAATGAAAGTTAAATATCCTGAATTAGATGAATCCGAATTTAAAATTTGTTGTTTGACTTATGCTGAGTTGAATAATACAGAAATTTCTATAATTATGGGATTTAAGGTTAATACGGTTCAAGCTAAGAAATATTCGGTACGTAAAAAGTTGGGTATCCACGGTTACGGAAACTTAATCGAATTCTTTAGAGAAGATATGGATTTGAAAGTTTAATATTAGTATCGTAAATATAAATGCGGAGTGTAAAAACACATTCCGCATCTTTTTATTATATAAGTTAACCTCTATTTTTTGCGAACTTCTACTTTCTTAGTCGGGTTTTGTTCTTCATTACGTTTATTGACATATTTAATAAAATTATCTGTAAGTAATGAAAATGCCATGCCCGTAATACTATCTTTATTCAGCGCGACAGGTTTACCACTGTCACCACCCTCGCATATAGATTGTACAATAGGAATTTGCCCCAAAAGAGGCACATTCAATTCCTCCGCAAGTTTTTTAGCACCCTCTTTTCCAAATATATAATATTTATTCTCCGGCAACTCCGTTGGCGTAAACCAAGCCATATTCTCCACCAATCCTATAATTGGCACATTTACCTTTTCATTTGTAAACATATCAATACCTTTGCGGGCATCAGCCAAAGCCACTTCTTGAGGCGTACTAATTACAACCGCACCTGTAATTGCCAACGTTTGTACCATTGTCAAATGGACATCGCTGGTTCCGGGAGGAAAGTCGATAAGAAAATAATCAAGTTCACCCCAATGAGCGTCTGTAACCAGTTGTTTTAAGGCGTTACTTGCCATCGATCCACGCCAGACGACAGCATTAGCCGGATCCACAAAAAAGCCAATGGAAAGCATTTTAACGCCGTATTTCTCAACAGGGATTATTAATTCACGTCCATTCACTTCTTCCAAATACGGGCGAGTTTCTTCCTCTCCAAACATCTTGGGTAATGAAGGTCCAAATATATCCGCATCCAAAAGACCGACTTTATAGCCTTTTCGCGCTAATGTTACGGCGAGATTTACTGATACAGTACTTTTACCGACTCCCCCTTTTCCTGATGAAACAGCAATTATATTTTTTACATCCGGCAAAGGATTTTCAGATTTAACAGGAGTAGAAACTTGTTTCTTCGTTAATATTTTGATATTTCCTTTAATGTCGATATTAGCATCTGCAAAAGTGAGTATAGCAGTTTCCGCTGCCCTTACGACTGATTTTATAAACGGATCATTCGATTTTTCAAACAGGATAGAAAAACTCACTTTATTTCCCTCTATACGTATATCATCAGACACCATACCCATTTCAACGATATCTTTCCCTGTTCCGGGATAACGCACATTTTTCAGCGCATCTAATATAAGTTTAGGATATATAGCCATTATTTATATATTTTAGTTTATTTATTTTTCGGTTCTAGAGATATACTTTTACCATTCCAAATCAACCACCATGGATAATAAAGTACACTCATCTTAACATTATCTCCTTCTATCACATATGAAGATTCATCATAGGGTCTTTTATAAGCATTAGGTTCTGTATTCAAATGCATTTTAGTTGAACGGTATACTTGTTTCCAAGCTGTTTCATTAGCTTCAGGCTTTTCAAAGACCAAAAATTCAAAAAAATCAGGATATGAACAAAGTTGATCAGTTTCTTGCGCAAATAGGATCAATATTTGTTCTTTGGATGGAACATAAGTTTTATAATCAATATAGTCATGAGGTGCATAATCTGTATAATAACGCCTACCATTAATTCTTATAGCGTACCAAGCATCGTTTGGATATTCTTCATTAAAAAATATCGTATCTATGTATATCAGAGAGCTACTTTTCAAAACACCTGCTATATCCTCTTTTCCTTTCGGATAAAATCTTTTAAAGAGTGCAATAGGCTCGTCATTCGCTAAATACGCGCAATGGCTATCATTTAATAAAGCCGTATCATTGAGTATCTGATTAGGGATTTCATCTTCTGCCAATCCTATCAATTCTTTATCAATACTTCGATTGAAATATTTTCTATCCGGTACAATTATATCCCAGTTTTCGACGTCGAAAAGTACAGGCTTTTCTGTTGTTGCCATACTATCTACCTTTATACTATCTACTTCCAGTCCCGATATTCTAGCACTATCTGATTCGACGTTTTTATTTCCTTTACAGGAAAATGCTATCAATACTATTATGGTAAATAATAAATTGGATTTCACTTTTTTCATACTGTTATTGTTTTGTGTTATTTTGTATTCTTACTGGTTTTATAGCTTTGAAGGTTATTACGCCCATAGCTACGATAGTCATCTTTTTCTATCTGGAGATCAGACTCTTTCCAGTTATTTTTATTTTGATATAGAAATTTTAGATATTTAATATTCAATCCACGAGCAATCCATTGTTTTTCATAGAAAGTCTGAATTTTCAATATTTCATCGTCCAATTCCGAATGATAGAGGTCAATTGTCCTATATAATAAAGGCAGTTCGTTAATTTTTACCATTTCATCGGTATAAGTAAACATAAAATTACTATCCGTTTTGAGATGAATTATGCTTTCGTCGGAAAGAAATTCACCATATAGTTTCATAAAACGAGTAGATGTCATTCGTTTATTAACTTTAGCCATTTGCGGGTCAGGAAATGTTATCCAAATTTCGGCAATTTCACCTTTAGAAAAAAAATTGTTTATCAGTTCAATATGTGTTCGAAGGAAAGCGACATTTTTCAGTCCTTCTTCTAAAGCCTGAGTTGCGCCTGTCCACATTCGGGCTCCTTTTATATCAACTCCTATGAAGTTTTTGTTTGGAAAAAGTTTTGCCAAACCGACTGTATATTCGCCTTTTCCGCAACCTAATTCTAATACAATAGGATTATTATTATTGAAAAACAATTCATTCCACTTACCTTTCATCTCAAATCCAGATTCTTTTAGAGTAGCGAACGGATATTGAAACACGTGAGTATATTCATCCATATTGGCAAATTTGGCAAGCTTATTTTTTCCCATCTTTTATGATTGTCTAAATCCGCATTTGTTAAAAGGCAACAAAGGTAAAAGATTTTTTGTTGTTTTTAAAATGGTACTTTTTAGAATTTATTTTTATAGTTATACGTGGTATTAACTGATATTACATACAAATCAAAATTGTTGCATGTCACAAAGTTTACGATAATATCCGTTTTTTTGAAATAATTCATCGTGGCGACCTCGTTCAACGATTTCTCCTTCGTGCATTACACATATTTCATCAGCATTCTTGATCGTTGACAACCGGTGCGCAACTACAATAGTTGTACGATTTTTCATTAAGTTGTCAAGAGCTTCTTGTACCAATTTTTCTGATTCCGTGTCGAGGGCTGATGTTGCTTCGTCCAAGATAAGAATTTGCGGATTTTTTAGGATAGCGCGAGCTATGCTGATCCGTTGACGTTGACCTCCTGATAGCTTCCCGCCCCGATCACCTATATTTGTTTCATAACCATTTTCAGTGGCAATTATAAAATCATGCGCATTCGCTATTTTCGCAGCTTCGATTACCTGTTCCATCGTCGCATTTTTTACACCAAAAGCTATATTATTAAAAAAGGTATCATTAAACAAAATAGCCTCCTGATTTACATTCCCCATTATCGAACGTAAATCGGACATATCAAACTCACGGATATCGATATCATCCAAATAAATACCGCCTTTATTTACATCATAAAAACGTGGCAACAAATCAACCATTGTAGATTTACCTGATCCCGATTGTCCTACAAGCGCAATAGTTTTACCTTTAGGGACTGTTAACGTTACATCTTTTATAACCCAATTATTTTGATATTTAAACCAAACGTTACGATATGTTACTGCATGTTCGAAAGAGACTGTTTGAGGATTTTGAGGATTTTGAATATCATTTTTAGCGTCCAATATTTTGTCAATACGTTCCATCGAAGCCATACCTTTTTTAATGGTATAGACAGATTTTGATAATTCTTTAGCCGGATTAATGATGCTGTAAAAGATAACTAAAAAATAAATAAACGTAGCCGCATCTATTCCCCCTGTGTTATTAAGAATTAACAAACCTCCAAAACACAAAACGACTGCTATGGTAATAGTACCTAAAAATTCGCTCATAGGGTGCGCCATTTGCTGACGACGCGCTATGCGATTAGATATTTCACGAAATTCATTGCTGCTATCGTCAAATCTTTTCGCAATTTTTTCTTCTGCATTGAATGCCTTTATAATACGTAATCCGCTCAGGATTTCATCCATTTGCGACATTAACCCACCCCACATATTTTGAGCCTCAAGCGATTTGCGTTTCAAGGATTTACCTACTTTGCCCATTATATATCCTACTATCGGCAAGAAAATGAGAACAAACAAAGTCAATTGCCAACTGATAACAAGCATAACGGTAAGATAAACAATGATCAGTATAGGGTTTTTACTTACCATATCCAACGAACTCATAACCGAATTCTCAACTTCACTCACATCACCGGTCATACGGGCAATAATATCTCCCTTGCATTCATTAGAGAAAAAGCCTATCGGCAAAGTCAATACTTTATCATTCATCTGCTTACGAATATCCCTAACAACACCTGTCCGTACCGGAATAATGTAATATGAGCCTAGATAAGTAGTCGCAACTTTAAAAAAAGTCATAATTATCAGCACTACGGATAGACCGATCAAAACAGAAATACCACTATGAGTATTCGCTATGTCTGAAATATACCAATAAAAATTATTTGAAAGGGCATCTTTTACGCCTTTCATACTGCCGTTAAAATCGACAGGCATATAAGTATAAACAACATCTTTTGTCTTAAATAAAATTTCCAAGACAGGAATAATAAAAGAAAATGCCACTGCGCTAAATAATGCGCCCAAAATATTGAAAAAGATATTTAAAACAACATATTTTTTGTATGGAGGGACAAACCTTTTAATTAGTTTTATAAAATCATTCATTGGATTTTGAAAAATATTAACCGCTTCTTATTCTTAAAAATAATTGAGGGCACAAGATAGCAATTATTTTTTCCATCCTAAAACAATTATATTTACTTTTGCAATAAAAGATGGTAGATTTTATGAAAAATTGGGTATTACTAATTGTGCTGCTGATCATTGCAGTTGGAGCTTCAGCCCAAGAATATGATTATAAGTTTCGTTTATCGCTTACGGATAAAGGTAAAACAAAATATAAAATCGAGAAACCCCAAGAATTTCTTAGTCAAAAAGCTATTGACAGGCGTTTAAAACATAACATCGCTATTAATGAGAGTGATTTACCGATTTCGGAAGACTATATCAGGCAAATCGAAGAAAAAGGAGCAATAGTGGTGGCTAAAAGCAAATGGCAAAGGACAATTAGCGTACAATGCAATGACAGCGCAATGATAGATGAGCTAACAGCTTTGCCCTTTGTCGCGAATGCGACTTTCGTTTGGAAAGGAATAGGGAAGAACGGAAAACATAAAGAATATCCAGATTCTTTGAAATTCGTCAATCAACAGGAAGTTATGTTCGGACAATATTACGGGCTTGCTTATGACAATATAAAATCATTGAATACCGAAGCATTGCATAAAGCCGGATTTAAAGGAAAAGGAATTGACATAGCAGTTATAGATGCGGGATTTAACAACTTACCAAGCATTGAAATACTTGACAACTTGAACATTAAAGGTTATAAAGGATTTGTATATGGAAATGAAGATCTTTTCCAAAATGCGAATCAACATGGATTAAATGTCGTTTCATGTATAGGCGCTAATAAGCCGTTGCAATTTGTAGGTACTGCGCCGGAAGCTAATCTTTGGCTTCTTGGATCAGAAGACCCTCGTTCCGAATACCCGATAGAAGAGGATTATTGGGCAGCGGCAATTGAATATGCGGACAGTCTGGGCGCAGAGGTCGTTAACACATCGCTTGGGTACAACAATTTTGATGTTCCCGCAAAAAGCTATACTCACAAAGATTTAGACGGAAAATCAGCTTTTATTTCGCGTTCAGCTAATATAGCTTCGAAAAAAGGAATATTAATCGTATGCAGCGCCGGAAATTCGGGGGACAGTTCTTGGCGTAAAATAACTCCTCCGAGCGACGCGGATGGAGTATTAACAGTTGGAGCAATTGACCGTGATTCTTCATTGGCAGACTTTAGCTCACGGGGATATACGGCTGATATGCGTGTCAAACCTGATGTCGTAGCATTAGGTTTGGGAAGTGTTGTCGTTAACGACGAAGGGCGGGTGACTTATAAAAGCGGAACTTCGTTTTCTTCACCCATTATGTGTGGTACAGTAGCATGTCTTTGGCAAGCGTTTCCTACGTTATCTAATTTTGAAATTATGCAGCTAGTCAAAGAATCTGCGAATCAATATGAAAATCCGGATGAGAATTTTGGTTATGGAATTCCCGATATGGAATTAGCATTGAAGTTAGGAACAAAAGCCTTGAAGATAAAAGGAAAAAATAGAATCGCTTATTCAGATAATTTTAGATTAGAGTCTGACGGGGTCGGTCTGATAAGAATTATATATATAGGTGACAATCCGATTGAAAACATTGAAATAGCTATAAACAGAAACGAAAAAAATGATAGAATAAAAGAAGTAGATTCATTCGATTTCAAGGGAAAAGAAAATCAAAAATTTTTCGCTGAATATTCTAAAAATCTTAAAGCTAAAAAGAAAGAACTATATACAATCGTGATTAAAGGTTCGGATATAGAAAAAGAAACATTTAATTTATACTTCTAAAGTAGTGGAATCAAATGCCCTGACATTATATGAATTGAATCATCATATAAAAAATGTACTTCACAATAACCTCCCGGATATGATTTGGGTACAGGGTGAGACGAGCGATGTCAGAGTTAACCAAAACGGTCACTGCTATCTCGAATTTATAGAAAAGGATAAATCGGGTCGAAACATCATAGCCAAAGCCAGAGCTATGATATGGGCGAATACATTCCATCTGTTAAGAGCTTATTTTGAATCAACGACGAATCAATCTTTTGCGTCCGGGCTAAAAGTCATGGTTCAGGTTAGTATAGAATTTCATGAAATATATGGTCTGAGCCTTACCATATATGATATTGATCCGGCATATACATTAGGTGATCAGGCGTTAAATAGGGCAAGAATATTAAAGCAACTGGAGGAAGAAGGAGTACTCACCTTAAATAAAGAGTTAGAACTTTCTCCGCTTCCGAACCGTATTGCTATCATTTCCTCGCCAACAGCTGCCGGATATGAAGATTTTTGCAATCAATTAGAAGCAAACACTTATCAGTTTGCATTTTATACCAAACTATTTTCTGCTATTATGCAAGGTGAAAGGGCTGAAGATTCTATCATCTCGGCGCTTGAAAGAATATATGAATACCAAGACTGTTTCGATGCGGTAGTTATCATAAGAGGTGGAGGGGCAACTTCCGAATTAAGTTGTTTTGATTCCTATTTATTAGCTACTAATTGCGCTCAATTTCCACTCCCCATAATTACCGGGATTGGTCATGAACGTGATGAAACCGTACTTGATATAGTTGCCCATACACGAGCCAAAACTCCGACAGCAGTCGCTGAATTTTTAATTGGTTGTTTATCAAATACTTCAAATGAAATAATAGACATACAAGCACAAATTATTTCTTCCGCAAGAGAGAAGATGCAGAATGAAACCGAGAAATTGAAAAGCTTAGAAAATGATTTTAGTTTTTGGGGCAAAAGTTGGTATAAAGATCAATCCAATATACTTTCTTCGTTAAAAATTACACTCAAGAAAGAAATTCAATCCTATTTGAAGGATAATGAAAATATATTTAAAACTCTTGAGTATTCAATAAATAAAGAAATCGGACAAATAATAAAGAATGAACATTCCAATTTAAATTCATATGTTAACATATTAAAAAAGGCTTCTTCAAAAAATCAAATAGATACTGATACCATTGCTCAACTAAATGATTCATTAAAAAAGATCGTTTTAAGAAAATTGGATAATAAAAAAGAAAAAATAGAATTTTATACAAAATATATCGAATTGATTTCACCTCAACATATATTGAGAAAGGGTTATACGCTCACTTTAAGCCAAGGAAAAGTAATAAAATCTGCTACGGAATTGTCTGAAGGAGATATATTAACGACCCGATTTGTCGATGGAGAAATAGACTCTGTAATAAAAAACGATTAGATAATATGAAACCGGATAAGCCAATAGTTATTACAAATGCCAGTGACTTCCATGAAGGACTTGCGCAAATTACATATGGCGCTAAGCATGGTTATATAAATAAAATAGGGGAATTTATTATTCCAATGATCTATGACGATGGAGGCGCGCCTTCTGAAGGTCTTATCCCTGTAAAAAAGGGGAAATTATGGGGCATTATAGATTTTAATAACAACGTGATAATACCTTTTATT
>CALYRA010000020.1 GCA_945292135.1 uncultured Dysgonomonas sp. | reverse complement strand
GGATCGTTTGCCTATATTGCCGATGACGCAAAAATAGGCAGCGATACAAAAATATATCCGCAAGCATATATAGGCGATGGCGTTGAGATTGGAGATAATACAATAATATATTCAGGAGCAAAGATTTATCCGGGGTGTCGTATCGGAAATAATTGTATTATTCATTCAGGAGCAGTAATTGGTTCTGACGGATTTGGTTTTGCGCCCGAAGATGGTATTTACAAAAAAATACCTCAACTCGGAATCGTAATTATTGAAGATGATGTAGAAATAGGCGCTAATACCACCATTGACAGAGCCGTAATGGACGCAACAATCATACACAAAGGAGTAAAATTGGATAATCTTATCCAAATTGCGCACAATGTAGAGGTTGGAGAAAATACGGTTATGGCTTCGCAAGTCGGAATATCAGGATCTACCAAAGTAGGTAAAAATTGTATGTTCGGCGGACAAGTTGGCTTAGGCGGACATATTACTGTTGGAAATGGCGCAAATATTGGAGCTCAGTCGGGTATAATAAGTAATGTTGACGAAAATGCCAAAATAATTGGTTCTCCCGCAATACCTGTAAAAGAATTTTTCCGTTCCAGTGTTGTATTTCCTAAATTAGGAGAAATATACCGCCAAATAAATCAAATGCAAAAGGAATTGGACAAACTAAAATCTAGCGTAGAAAAATAAAAATAAGAGATAAGTAATAATCAATATTTCAATGGATAAGCAACACACTTTAAAGAAAAGTTTTACACTGAAAGGCAAGGGGCTTCACACAGGTTTGCCGATAACAATCACTTTTAACCCTGCGCCTGAAGATCATGGATATAAGATTCGCAGAGTTGATTTGCCAGACCAACCAATTATTGATGCTCTCGCTGAAAATGTTGGAAACACTCAGAGAGGAACAGTATTAATAAAGGGCGAAATTGTAGTCAGTACTGTCGAACATGCGATGGCTGCATTATACGCCTTACACGTAGATAATTGTCTTATCGAAGTTGACGCGCCAGAATTTCCTATCTTGGACGGAAGTTCTATACAATACGTTGAAGAAATTAAAAAAGTTGGTCTTCAAGAACAAAATGCAGACAGAGACTATTTTATAGTTCGTCGCAAAATGGAAGTCGTAGATGAAGAAACGGGATCAAAATTAATTCTTCTTCCCGATGATCAGTTTAGTGTCAACTCATTTATCGAATTTGATTCAAAATATATACCTAATCAATCTGCCAGTCTTGATGATTTAGATAAATTTGAAGAAGAAATAGCGGGAAGCCGTACATTTGTTTTCGTCCGCGATGTTCAACCTCTTTTAGCTGCAGGTTTGATTAAAGGCGGAGATCTAGATAATGCTATTGTCATATATGAAAGGCAGATATCACAATCAGACTTAGATAGTCTTGCAGATTTGCTAGGAGTACCACACAAAGATGCTACTGAACTTGGTTATCTGAATAATAAACAAATCCTTTACCCAAATGAGCCGGCTCGCCACAAATTATTGGATAGGTAAACCAATTAAAGGTCGTGTTATCGGAACGCGTCCCGGACATAAGATCAATAATAAGCTCGCCAGAGCCATACGTAAACAAATCAAGTTGAACGAAGTTCAACCCCCTATTTATGACCCTAACATTGAGCCGGTATTTGATGTAAATAAAATAAAAACATTATTACCTCATCGTTATCCATTCTTAATGGTCGAAAAAATCATTGAAGTAGGACAAAAACATATAATTGGGGTTAAAAATCTTAGCGTTAACGAACTATTTTTCCAAGGTCATTTCCCTGATGAACCCGTTATGCCCGGAGTGCTTCAAGTAGAAGCAATGGCTCAGATAGGAGGATTATTAGTTCTTGCTCAAGTAGAGGATCCTGAAAGATATTCTACTTATTTTTTAAAGATCGACAATGTAAAATTCCGACACAAAGTTGTCCCGGGTGATACGCTTATATTCCGTTTACAATTGGTTTCGGAAATAAGAAGAGGAATCGCTAATATGAAGGGATATGCTTTCGTGGGAGAAAAACTAGTATCTGAGGCTGAGTTTATGGCTCAAATCATAAAAAATAAATAAGTCATTTATGTCAAATATATCAAATCAATCATATATCCATCCCGAAGCTAAATTAGGGGAAAATGTAACTGTAGAACCTTTTGCCTTTATCGATAAGAATGTAGAAATCGGAGATGGATCAATCATTATGTCAGGAGCTAACGTAAGAAGTGGTTCACGTATAGGTAAAAATTGTCGTATCTCTCCCGGAGCTGTTATAGGTGATATACCGCAAGACCTTAAATTTCGGGGAGAAGAAACTTTAGCCATCATTGGAGATAATACCATAATTAAAGAATGCGCGACTGTAAACAGGGGTACCGCTTCTAAAGGGCAAACCGTAGTTGGAAACGATTGTCTTATCATGGCTTATGCGCATATCGCACACGATTGTATTTTGCGCAATCATATTATCATAGGTAATGCGACACAATTGGCAGGTGAAGTTGAAGTTGATGATTTTGCCATATTAAGCGGTGGAACATTAGTTCACCAATTTACTCGTATCAGTAAAAATGTAATGGTACAGGGCGGTACACGTTTAGGTAAAGATTTACCTCCTTACATTATTGCCGGACGTGAACCGGTTTGCTATTCCGGAGTAAATCTTATTGGTCTTAAAAGACATAATTTCTCAACAGAGAAGATTAACGAAATACAAGAAATATATCGTATAATATACCAATCCGGTCATAATTTCTCTGATGCAATAGCGATCATTGAAAAAGATTTTCAAAGAACACCGGAAATGGAGCTTATTGTCGACTTTGTTAAAACTTCTCCAAGAGGTATAGTCAGAGGATATTTGGGATAATAATTCTTTTCAAAAAATATAAATCCATTTAGATATTATCTAAATGGATTTTATTGTATTATATAACTAAATATAAGAGGTGAAAACTGATTTAGCTAAATGAATATATAATTAGCTAAAAGCCCCGAATATACCACATTAAAAGAATTATTAATCAAATATATACCTTCAAAGAAGTTCAATTTGCGGATTATATGTTCCTAAGAAGAAACAGAAAAAGTAATTTTTTATGTTTGTCGAAAAATGTAATCACAATCATCAGTTATAATTGAAATATAAAAGCTTGAGAAAAGGAATACTACAAACCTATTAAATTGTCAGATAAAAGGTTTATGCACTTGGAATATGACATAAAGCTATTCAATATAATATACCTTAGTCTGTACCAAAATTAGTTGTTCTACTCCTCTAAAATCCAATCATCTTAGTTCTAATAATAATCCGAATTTTGGAAAATTGTGGGAACTATAAATGACGCTCATTGTTTATAGGTATGTGTAAATTGGAAAAAGGTTTAGTTGTTTTATGAGTTTACAAAGGATCAAGTAAATTACTTAGGAACTAAATAGATAGTATAATATAATAAAAGCGCCGGAATGATTGACAGCTTTTTTTGTGTTGGTACAAGAATAAACATATAAATCAGTATAATATACTGGAAAATCACTAACTTTGCACCCTCAAATTTTATTTATGCAAGAAATTAGAAATATTGCGATTATCGCACACGTAGACCACGGGAAGACAACTTTAGTAGATAAGATGTTAATTACCGGACAGCTTTTCAGAAGTAACCAACAAGCTGGTGAACTCATACTAGATAATAATGATTTGGAAAGGGAAAGAGGTATTACAATTCTTTCCAAAAATGTTTCCATTAACTATAAAGGTACAAAGATAAATATCATTGATACGCCGGGACATGCCGACTTTGGCGGTGAAGTAGAACGTGTTTTAAATATGGCTGATGGATGTTTATTGTTAGTTGACGCATTCGAAGGCCCGATGCCTCAAACTCGTTTTGTCCTTCAGAAAGCGATTCAAATAGGGTTAAAACCAATTGTAGTTATAAACAAAGTGGATAAGCCTAATTGCCGTCCCGAAGAAGTTCACGAAATGGTATTCGATCTGATGTTCAGCCTCGATGCTACTGAAGAACAATTGGATTTCCCTACTATATATGGATCTGCTAAACAAGGTTGGATGTCGGATGACTGGCAAAAGCCTACATCTGATATTACTCCTTTGTTGGATGCTATCGTCGAATATATTCCTGCTCCCGAAATTCTTGATGGTACTCCCCAGATGCTTATAACGTCTTTGGACTATTCCAAGTATGTAGGGCGTATCGCAATAGGTCGCGTTCATAGAGGTGAATTGAGAGAGAATATGGACGTATCCTTATGCAAGCGTGATGGGACTGTTGTAAAGTCGAAAATCAAAGAATTAAATGTTTTTGAAGGTCTGGGTAGGGCAAAGGTCGGATCTGTTCAATGCGGCGATTTATGCGCGCTTATCGGTATAGATGGGTTTGAGATCGGTGATACGATTGCAGATGCGGAAAATCCGGAAGCTCTTCCGCCAATAGCCATTGATGAACCTACCATGTCAATGTCATTTACAATCAACGATTCTCCATTCTTTGGCAAGGAGGGTAAATTTGTTACTTCCCGGCATATACACGATCGTTTGATCCAAGAATTAGACAAAAACTTAGCTTTACGTGTTGAAACAACAGAAAATGCTGATACTTGGACTGTATTTGGTCGGGGTATACTACATTTGTCTGTATTAATAGAAACAATGCGTCGTGAAGGTTATGAATTGCAAGTTGGTCAGCCTAAAGTGATTATAAAGGATATAGATGGCGTTAAATCCGAACCGGTAGAACATCTTACTATTAATGTTCCAGAAGAATATTCCAGCAAGATTGTAGACGTTGTCACTCGTCGGCGCGGCGAACTGACTATGATGGAAACGAAGAATGATCGCACCTTTATGGAATTTAATATTCCATCACGCGGTATTATCGGGCTTAATAATGTAGTTCTTACATTATCGGCAGGCGAAGCTGTAATGGCTCACCGTTTCCTTGAATTTCAACCATGGAAAGGGGATATTGATAAACGAAATAATGGTTCTATCATAGCAAGCGAATCCGGAAATGCTTTCGCATACGCTATTGATAAGTTACAGGATAGAGGACGTTTCTTTGTGGAGCCACAAACTGATATCTATATGGGACAGATCGTAGGGGAACATTCTAAAGAAGGCGATTTAGTTGTAAATTTGACTAAATCCAAAAAACTAACAAATGTTCGGGCATCCGGAACTGATGATAAGGTAAGACTTGCTCCCGCTATTATTTTCAGTCTTGAAGATGCTTTGGAGTATATAAAAGAAGATGAATATGTAGAGGTTACACCTCAATCAATACGGTTACGTAAAATTTATCTCGATGAAAATGATCGTAAGCGTATGACAAAAAATAAATAAAATATACTGTTACCTAAACTGTAAAGGCAATAACTAATCAGGTTATTGCTTTTATATTTTAAACTGAACGAGGTTTTTAATCTTTATCAAAAAAAGGAATGAAAAAGTCACATTTTCTTTTTTGTAATAATCTGATCAACAGACGGAAACTTGATAAAGATTTTATAGTAAATTAAATTCAGCAGATTAAAGTTGCTTTCGGACTACTTTAATGTACAACTTTTTCTTACATTAAAAGATTAGTTATGGAAAACACAATCCATTTTATTAAACCTACTCTATTTATAGAATTCTTTGTACGCGCTTATGTTTTTCAAGGGAAAGGCACTGTACGAACCAAGCTACCTCCTGACGCATTTTTTTATACAGGGAAATCCAAAGCGATCAACCGTTCTATTCAACCGTCTTATTTGTTAGCTTTTGAAAAGAATAAGCCGTATTTATCGAAGAACATATTGGAAAAAGAAAAAGATAAGATATTTAATGAGAACACTAATATCGTTGCTTCTATATCCGAAGAATCTATTAACAGTAAAAATTTATGGTATTTAGAAAGCCCCAAGCTGATCAGCAATAAAGTAGGTATAAACGGTAATAAGGGTCAACTGCCTTATCATAATTTCGCAAGTATCGCACCTTATGGTTTTAATGTTTTGGATATTGACCAAAATGAAGTTATAATGACAAATTTCCCTCGCAAAGAAGTTATCCTTAAAATACCAAAAGGTCATACAGTGTGTTTTTTGTGTCAGCGTTTAGAACGCGGAGATGGCGAGTGGTATAGTCCTAATATAAATTTAGTCCTTTTCGTAAAAAATTACGGATTATTCGATAAAATAGATATCATAGCACAGGCGGATATAAGCCGAATCGCTTCAAATAACTTCATTTTCAACGATAAATTCGAGGTTCTGGATTTTCGTAAATCGTCTTTAAATTTTGAATTAGGATAATTGCCTAAAACAAAAAAAGGAGCGATAGCTCCCTTTTAAATACACATCATAACATCAATTTAGTTTTCATTTGCAATTGTTTCAAGTAAATCACATTCGAAAATCGACTCCGGAGAAATTACTTTTTCATCAAAAGGAATATTTTCCCCATACCTTTCCCTTAATTTTGTTTTGACAATATCACTTGAAAGGTCAAAATCTCCAAGTTTTTGCAAATTACCAACCTCAATATTTAATGCCCTTTTATATATTTTCCATACTAATTCAGAACAGTATATATTTTCATCTGACCATTGAAATGTGAGGTCATAATCTTTTCCATAAAACTTTGCTCCTTCATTTTTCATTTTTTGCAGGTTTTCATTGGTTAAGATTGATTCCGAATTTTTTAGTCTTTTGACTACATAATGATTATTCTTTCCTCTTGCAATCCAATTTTTGAATGGTGTTACTGTTACGGGCTGAACCGCTTCATAAACATAATACTCCCCATTCATCGTAAAAATAATGCCGCAGTGTGAATATCTTGATTTGGTTGCCATTTGAACTGCTTTGCATTGGCTCGACTGAGATTCTTGAAAAATTATATCTCCGTCTTTAAAATCCAAACTTTTACCAGTCGAACAATTCGACAAATAAGTTGATGTAAATATTATTAAACTAAACAAAGAAATTTTTTTCATATCATATTATTTAAGCATTATCTTTTTACCTTCTCTTCAAGTATTATGTTCTTTGAGGCTGCCTGATCTTTTACAGATTTATAAATAGCGTCATCAAATGACTCTTTCACTTTAGATTTATCTATCTTTTCTATTTCTTTATCAATATATTCCTGACGTTGTTTATTAAAACTTATAATCTCTTTTTCAAGTTTCTTACGTTTTTCTATTAATTCATCTACATATTTTTGACGTTCGGATGTAGACATTGTTTGCATATTATCGGGTAAATCTGAAGTTTTTATGTCTGATAGTTTTTTGCCGTTCATGACGTCGTTTATTAACTCAAATGAACCATAATATACTTTTTTACCGGCTTTTGACATGTTGTAGTCTGAACGACGCGCATTTACCGATGAACTTGCGTATTTACTTAGTTTTTCGCTTTGAACTTGTTTTGTTACCATTTTACCGGATGATTCGCCATAATAAATACGTGTTTGATCCAGTTGGTATTGCAAATCATTAATTTTATCATCGTAGGGTGTGTTTATGCTGATGTTATTCACGTTCATATCTGTTTGGATAAATTCTCCGTTAGTTTTCTTCGCTATTTCTTTCCATATACGTAGAGTCTCGGAGTTGTTACCCATCAATATGGTATTGATGATTATATTCTTTTTATTTGCTTCTACGCAACTTTCTGAATATTTTACATCATCCTTATAATCCATATGAGGTGGATAGTCGCCAACTAAAAATATTGCTCTGTAAGTTTTTGGATCTGTGTCCCATTGTATTTGTGATATACCTTCATGTATGGCTTGGTTCACGCTTTCGGGCGCATCACCCCCTCCGAAGGCTTGCATAGCCATCAATTGTTCGTACATATTATCCAGATCATTTCCTAAAGGAATATGTTTGGTAACGAATTCATCGCCTCTATCGCGATAAAATATCATGCCGATCTCCAGTTCGGGTTCAGGATTGGTTTGAGCCAGACTACCGGCTATTGACCAAATCTTTTCTTTTGCGGTACCTATCAATCCCGACATACTTCCCGTCGCATCTAATAAAAATACAACTTGCATTTTAGGTCTTGTTATTTGAGTAGTGTCTACTACTTGGACTATTTCATCATTCGTTTTTGTGTTACCATTAATTTTAGATGAGTTGTCTTTGCAAGATGTATACATGAGAATACTTAATACTAACATAATTCTCATAAGGGCATAAATTCGTCTTTCCATAAATACAATTTTTATTCTACTATTTTTTTATAAATTTAGATGAAAATAATAGTGAAGATCCATAAGAATATGTCAACAAATATTTTGAATTGGTGAAATATACTTTTGAGTATTTAGACAAAGCAAATACCTTCAATAAATAGATTGTATTAGTAACTAAAACTATTTAGGGTAATAATAAAATAATCAAACCCTGACCCGGAATTTAATTTATAAGAATATGCAGATAACTTTCAAAAAATTGCATATTTCGAAATGGATAAAATAAAAGATAGATTCGGACAAAAACAGATTTCAAAATTCTTAATTATTTCGTAATAAATCCGATTAATACGAGGAATACAATAATGAATATAATTTAGGGGAATAATCCGATATGGAATTTATCTAATAACTTTAATTGAATTATCGACAGTATATAGTATTTAAACTTTTAATCTTCTTCAAAACTTTATAATGAAAATCCGTTTACAAAATGAATAAATTTGAAAAGTGAAAAAATAAAGAAATGAAATATTTTTGTTATTATTATGTATTCTTTTATTTACTTCGTGTTTCAGTCAAAGGTGCAAATTCGCCTTGGCTGACAA
>CALYRA010000019.1 GCA_945292135.1 uncultured Dysgonomonas sp. | reverse complement strand
TTTTGTATTTGGATCGACTAATCGTAATTCAACCAAACGGCTAACTACAATCATCACTTTTTTACCGGTTTCGTCGACAGTATCTACTATACGAAGGTCATCAATTTCAAGAATACCATCATATTTGGCAAGTATACTGTTTTCAGTTGCAATATTGGAAGCAATACCCCCAACGTGGAACGTACGAAGGGTCAACTGAGTACCGGGCTCACCGATAGATTGCGCAGCAATTACACCGACAGCCTCACCTTTTTGAACCATACGCGCCGTAGCCAAGTTACGTCCATAACATTTTGCACAAACGCCTTTTTTAGATTCGCAAGTAAGTACTGAACGAATTTCGACACGTTCTATTGGAGAATTTTGAATAGCTTCAGCTTCACGTTCTCTGATTTCGTCTCCTGATTTAACTATCAATTCTCCGGTTTGAGGATGTTGTATGTCATGTACCGAAACGCGTCCTAAAATACGTTCGTATAGAGACGCTACTGTTTCTTCGTTATTTTTCAATTCAGTAGCTATAAGTCCACGAAGTGTTCCACAGTCTTCTTCATTAATAATAACATCTTGAGAAACGTCAACCAAACGACGAGTCAAATATCCGGCATCGGCTGTCTTCAAGGCTGTATCGGCAAGACCTTTACGTGCACCGTGTGTAGAGATAAAGTACTCTAACACCGACAATCCGTCTTTAAAGTTGGATAAAATTGGGTTTTCGATAATTTGTCCGCCTTCAGCACCACTCTTTTGTGGTTTAGCCATCAAACCACGCATACCTGACAACTGACGAATCTGTTCTTTTGAACCACGGGCGCCGGAATCCAACATCATATATACTGAGTTGAATCCGCCATTATCTTCTGAAAGTTGTTTCATCAGAATATTCGACAATTTCGAATTCACGTGAGTCCAAGTATCAATGATTTGATTGTAACGTTCGTTATATGTAATGAATCCCATGTTATAGTTGGCAAGAATTTGCTCAACTTCATTATAACCGGCTTTAACTAATTCATCTTTTTGCTCAGGTATAATCACATCTTCAAGGTTAAACGATAGTCCACCTCTAAATGCCATAGCATAACCCAAGTCTTTAATATCGTCTAAGAATTTAGCGGTTTTAGCTACTCCTGCTACTTTAATCACATATCCGATAATGTCGCGAAGTGATTTTTTAGACAACACCTCATTGATAAATCCGACTTCTTCGGGCGTGTTTTGATTTACCAATACACGTCCTATTGTAGTCTCTTTCAAAACATTTACGACATTGCCTTCTTCATCCAAATCACGTACGTATACTTTGATAAGGGCATGTAAAGCAGCTTTACCTTCATTGTACGCAATTATAGCTTCTTCCGGTCCATAGAATGTAAGACCTTCACCCTTAGCTCCTTTACGGATTTTTGTGATGTAGTATAATCCAAGAACCATATCCTGAGAAGGCACTGTAATTGGCGCTCCATTGGCAGGGTTAAGGATATTATGTGAACCTAACATCAAAATCTGAGCTTCGAGTATCGCCTCATTACCTAACGGTAAGTGTACCGCCATCTGGTCACCATCGAAGTCGGCATTGAAAGCCGTACATGCTAATGGGTGCAATTGGATGGCTTTTCCTTCGATCATCTTAGGTTGGAATGATTGTATACCAAGACGGTGAAGCGTAGGAGCACGGTTGAGTAATACCGGGTGTCCTTTCATTACATGTTCCAATATATCCCATACAACGGGTTCTCTGCGATCAACTATCTTTTTGGCTGATTTTACAGTTTTTACAATACCACGCTCAATCAGTTTACGAATGATAAATGGTTTGTAAAGTTCTTCAGCCATATCTTTTGGTATACCGAATGCATGCATTTTCAATTCAGTTCCGACAACAATTACCGAACGAGCTGAATAGTCAACACGCTTTCCTAATAAGTTCTGACGGAAACGTCCTTGTTTACCTTTCAAACTATCTGAAAGTGATTTCAATGGACGATTAGCGTCTGTCTTAACCGCACTCGATTTGCGAGAGTTGTCAAACAATGAATCTACAGCTTCCTGAAGCATACGTTTTTCATTACGTAAGATTACTTCAGGAGCCTTAATATCTATCAATCTCTTCAAACGATTGTTACGGATAATTACACGACGATATAGGTCATTCAAATCCGATGTCGCAAAACGTCCTCCATCAAGGGGAACTAATGGACGAAGTTCGGGCGGAATAACGGGAACAATCTTAACGATCATCCATTCGGGTTTATTCTTTCCTTTCGATCCACGGAACGCTTCGACAACTTGAAGTTGTTTCAAAGCTTCATTTTTACGTTGTTGAGATGTATCTGTATTTGCTTTGTGACGTAGTGTATTTGCCAGCGAATCAAGATTGATACGCGACAACAAATCATATACACCTTCCGCTCCCATTTTGGCGATAAACTTATTAGGGTCGCTATCATCCAACATCTGGTTTTCTTTCGGAAGTTCGTCAATTATTTTTAAATATTCATCTTCTGTCAAAAGATCTTTTTCAGCAATACCTTCTTCTGCCATGATACCTGCTTGTATTACAACATAACGTTCGTAATAAATGATAGTATCAAGTTTCTTTGTAGGTATTCCTAAAAGATAACCAATTTTATTAGGAAGTGAACGGAAGTACCAAATGTGAGCTACTGGCACAACTAAGTGAATGTGTCCTGTACGCTCACGACGCACTTTCTTTTCTGTAACTTCAACACCGCATCGATCACAAACAATTCCTTTATAGCGAATACGTTTGTATTTACCGCAATGACATTCATAATCTTTTACCGGACCGAATATACGTTCGCAGAAAAGACCATCACGTTCAGGCTTGTAAGTACGGTAGTTGATTGTTTCGGGCTTCAAAACTTCACCGCTTGACGCTTCCAATATTTCTTCGGGAGACGCTAAGCTTACTGTAAGTTTCGAAAAGCTACTTTTTACTTTATTTTCTTTTCTAAAAGCCATAATATATATTATGAATTAACTTTTTATTATTTTCAATCGTGACTATTCAGTTTTGACGAATCCAATTTTACAATTAATTATAGAATCCATTACAACGACGTCTATATTAATCCTTCAGACCTGAGTAAACTCCAATATCGGAGTAATCACCCTTCGGGTCTAAAGTTGTCAACCAAGTTTTAAATTCATCTATCAATTCAATACGGGCTTCTAATAACAATGCACGCAATGCGTCTTCATCTGCCAACGGTTGAATATTTTGTGACTTTAAAAACTCAATATAATTGTTGTGAGAAGGACAAAATTCGATTTCTTTGTCACTCTCTTCGTCTTCGTCATCTTCCTCTTCTACATCATCCTTCTTAGGTAGGTATTTTTTCCAATCATCTTCGTCATCTTCGTCATCCGATTCAGAAAAAACAACTATGCCGGGTCCCGTAATATGACAAATTTGAAATTCATCGGCAGGTATTGACAATAGTCGCATAAATTCCTTAAAATTTCGGGCTACTATATCTATTTCGCCTTCATCTCCAAAGATTGCCACTGGCATTTCATCTAAAGGTCTTGTCTTATCTTTGTTCCAAATCGCAAAAAAACTGCCGGAACAAGTGGAATTAAACAATACAATTAATTCATCTTTTAATCGTTGAATATTGACGCCTTTATTGAAATAAAATTCAAGGCCGTCTTCTTCTAAGAAGACGATTCCTTCGCATCCCCAATATTGGTTATCATTATTTGTAAATTCTACAAACTTTCCAAATAACCCGGGTAATGTTGTTGAATTATTAACTGTGGCCATCTTTAACTCCTAAGATATTTAGTCTAATGTTACACTTAGTCCAAGTCCTCTCATTTCATGTAATAACACATTCAATGATTCTGGGATACCCGGTTGAGGCATTGGCTCACCTTTCACGATAGCTTCATAGGCTTTAGAACGTCCTGTTACGTCATCTGACTTGATAGTCAATATCTCGCGAAGGATGTTAGCTGCACCGAATGCTTCAAGCGCCCAAACCTCCATTTCACCGAAACGTTGTCCCCCGAACTGAGCCTTACCTCCAAGAGGTTGTTGCGTAATAAGCGAGTAAGGACCGATTGAACGCGCGTGCATTTTGTCTTCAACCATGTGACCTAATTTCAGCATGTAGATAACACCGACTGTCGCATGTTGGTCAAACTGATCTCCCGTACCTCCATCAAACAAACGTACTTTACCATAGCGCGGAACGTTTGCTTTATCTGTCCAAGCATTCAAATCATCCAGGCTTGCTCCGTCAAAGATAGGAGTGGCAAATTTGACTCCAAGTTCTTTTCCTGCCCATCCTAATACTGTTTCAAATATCTGTCCAAGGTTCATACGAGAAGGCACCCCTAACGGGTTCAACACGATATCAACCGGCGATCCATCGGGTAAAAACGGCATATCTTCTTGACGTACAATACGTGATACGATACCCTTGTTACCGTGACGTCCTGCCATCTTATCACCAACTTGAACTTTACGTTTTTTTGCTACATAAACTTTAGCTATCTGAACTATTCCCGATGGAAGTTCATCTCCAATAGTTAAGTCAAAACGCTTACGTTTAAATTCGGCATCTAATTCTTTATATTTACGTAGATAGTTGACGATTACATCTCTTATCAATTCATTTTTGTGTTCGTCGGTTGTCCATCCGCTCACTTGAACTGATTCGTAATCAAGATTCTCTAACGCGCTTTTTGTAAATTTAGAACCTTTTGCTATTACTTCAACACTTAGGTAATCTCTTACTCCTTGAGAAGTTTTACCTTCCGTCAGCTTTAAGAGTTTATCTACTAATATAGTTTTTACTTTATAGATTTTTTCATCATATTCCTCATCTAACTTAGGTAACAATGCTTTGCTGGAAAGTTTTGTTTTACCTTTTTTGTTAGCTTTAGAAAATAAGTTGGTTCCGATGACAACACCTTTCAGGGATGGAGAAGCTTTCAATGATGCGTCTTTTACATCACCTGCTTTATCTCCAAATATTGCGCGAAGCAATTTTTCTTCCGGAGAAGGATCTGATTCTCCTTTCGGAGTAATCTTTCCTATAAGGATATCGCCGGGTGCAACACGGGCACCAACACGAATAATACCTCTTTCGTCCAAATCCTTTGTTGCTTCTTCACTTACGTTAGGAATGTCCGAAGTCAATTCTTCAACTCCGCGTTTAGTATCACGTACTTCAAGTGAAAATTCTTCGACGTGTACTGATGTAAAGATATCTTCACGAACAATACGCTCGTTCAATACGATAGCATCCTCGAAGTTATAACCTTTCCAAGGCATGAAGGCAACTTTCAAATTCTTTCCTATTGCTAATTCACCTTGTTCGGTAGAATATCCTTCCGTCAAAATTTGACCTGGTACGACACGATCACCTTTCTTGCAGATAGGGCGAAGGTCAATAGTCGTATTTTGGTTGGTTTTACGGAATTTTGGAATATCATATGATTTGATCGCGCTATCGAAGCTTACAAATTCTTGTTCTTCGGTACGATCATATTTAATTTTAATAGTGCTCGCATCTACATATACAACTTCACCTGCTCTTTCGGCAACGATTTGAGTACGAGAGTCACGAATTAACTGACCTTCGATACCTGTACCGACAATTGGAGCTTCTGTACGCAATAACGGAACTGCCTGACGCATCATGTTTGATCCCATCAATGCGCGGTTGGCATCGTCATGCTCCAAAAATGGAATCAAAGATGCTGCAATAGAAGCAATCTGTGTAGGCGATACGTCCATTAATTCGATCTCTTCGGGGCCAACTACAGGATAATCTGCATCTTGACGCGCCTTTATACGCGGGTTGATAAATGATCCATCTTCATTCAATGGTGCATTACCTTGTGCTATAATTCTATCTTCTTCTTCTTCTGCGGCGAGATATACTACTCCGTCTTGGGTAAGATCTACTTTTTTATTGTCAACTTTACGATATGGAGTCTCAATAAATCCTAGATCATTGATTTTCGCATAAACACAGAGTGAAGAGATCAAACCGATATTAGGCCCTTCAGGAGTTTCGATCGGACATAGACGACCATAATGCGTATAGTGAACGTCACGAACTTCGAAACCGGCTCTTTCACGAGAAAGACCTCCGGGTCCTAATGCTGACATACGCCGCTTATGTGTTATCTCGGCAAGTGGATTTGTTTGATCCATAAACTGAGATAGCGCATTTGTACCGAAGAATGTATTGACTACGGATGAAATTGTTTTGGCATTGATTAAGTCTATCGGAGTAAACACCTCATTATCACGAACATTCATACGTTCACGAATAATACGCGCCATACGATTAAGACCTACACCAAATTGATTATACAATTGTTCTCCTACAGTACGCACACGACGGTTGCTCAAGTGGTCGATATCATCAACAATAGCTTTTGAATTGATCAACTCAATAAGATATTTGATGATTTCGATCATATCTTCTTTTGTCAAAACGCGAATATCAGTATCTTTCGTAAGACCTAATTTTTTATTTAGTCTATAACGTCCTACTTCTCCTAAATCATAACGTTTCTCTGAGAAGAACAAATTATTAATTACTTCTCGCGCACTTGTATCATCAGCCGGTTCTGCACTACGAAGCTGACGATAAATGTGACGAACAGCATCTATCTCAGAGTTACTTGGATCTTTTTGCAATGTATTGTAAATAATTGCATAGTCAGATTGATTCTGAGATTCTTTATGCAATAATATTGAAGTGACACCCGAATCAACGATAAGATCCAAGTGATCTTTATCTAAAACGGTTTCGCGCTCTAAAATAACTTCATTACGTTCAATAGAGGTTACCTCACCAGTATCTTCATCTACAAAGTCCTCCATCCAGCTTCTAAGTATTCTTGCTGCAAGTTTGCGACCTAATACTTTTTTAATGCTTTGCTTAGTAACTTTGAATTCTTCCGCTAAGTCGAATATTTCTAAAATATCACGATCACTTTCGTAACCAATGGCACGTAGAAGAGTTGTTACTGGTAATTTCTTTTTACGGTCGATATATGCATACATCACATTATTGATGTCTGTGGCAAATTCGATCCAAGATCCCTTAAATGGGATAATACGAGCCGAATATAGTTTAGTCCCGTTGGCATGCATTGTTTGTCCAAAGAATACACCCGGAGAACGGTGCAACTGTGATACAACCACACGTTCTGCGCCGTTTATTACAAATGTACCTTTATCTGTCATGTACGGAATTAAACCCAGATATACATCTTGTATTACTGTATCAAAATCTTCATGATCCGGGTCTGTACAGTATAGCTTTAATTTAGCTTTCAACGGTACACTATATGTCAAACCTCTATCGATACATTCATCGATTGTATAGCGAGGTGGATCTATGAAGTAATCCAAGAATTCTAATACGAAGTTGTTCCGGGTATCTGCTATAGGAAAATTTTCGGCAAAAACTTCATACAGCCCTTCCTTTTTTCTTTTTTCGGGTGGAGTGTCAAGTTGCAAAAAATCACGAAATGACTTTAGCTGTACTTCAAGAAAATCCGGATATGGAAGCGGATTCTTGATTGATGCAAAATTAACTCTTTGATTTGTATTTGTTGAAGACATGGAAAAACCAATTTTATTGAACTTATTTACTTTTGACGCAAAAAGGTTAAGAACCTATTTATGAAAGGCTCTTAACCGTAATATCCTAGATTAGAGGATTTTTATTACTTAAGTTCAACTTCTGCTCCAGCTTCTTCTAATGATTTTTTCAACGCTTCTGCTTCTTCTTTAGATACGCCTTTTTTCAATTCGCTTGGAGCGGCATCTACTAAGTCTTTAGCTTCTTTCAAGCCAAGACCTGCTGCTTCTTTAACAGCTTTAACAACAGCTAATTTATTTGCACCTGCTGCTTTCAAAACAACATTGAATGCTGTTTTTTCTTCTTCTGCTGCTGCACCTGCTGCTGCTGGACCTGCTGCAACTGCAACTGCTGCTGCTGCCGGTTCGATGCCATATTCAGTTTTAAGAACTTCAGCAAGTTCGCTTACCTCTTTAACTGTCAAATTTACTAATTGTTCTGCAATAGCTTTGATATCTGCCATTTTTTTATAGTTTAAAATGTTATTTATTATTTTTCTTTTTAATTATTTATTAGATAAAGTCTCTAATACGCCATGTATGGTGTTTCCACCTGATTGAAGAGCTGAAACAACATTCTTGATTGGTGATTGAAGTAATCCAATAACTTCTCCAAGTAATTCTGTTTTGCTCTTTATATTTACCAACGCTGGTAATTGCTCTTTGCCTACATAGAAACTTTCTTGTACATAAGCAGCTTTAAATGCCGGAACTGTTGCTTCTTTGCCTGCAAATTCTTTAATAAGCCTTGCTGGCGCATTTGCTACATTTGAGAACATAACTGCGGTATTACCTTTTAGGGCAACTGTCAGTTCTGAATAATCTGCTTCTAATGAATCTAAAGCTTTTTGTAACAAAGTATTCTTTACAACCATCAATTTGATTTCTTGCTTAGCGCATTGTCTTCTCAAATCGCTGGTCTTAGTAGCATTTAAAGTAGCAATATCTGCCAGATAAAAATTATCGTATTGCTTGATTGTTTCAGCAATGGTTTCTATGATAGCACTCTTTTCTTCCTTTCTCATAATTCCAATTAATTTTTAATTAGTTTTCTACTGATTTAGGGTCAATTTTAATACCCGGACTCATAGTACTTGAAAGGGCAATGCTTTTCACATAAGTTCCTTTTGCCGAAGATGGTTTCAATTTCAAAAGTGTCGCGATGAACTCTTTTGCATTCTCCTTGATTTGTTCAGGTGTGAAAGAAACTTTACCTATAGATGTATGAACAATACCTGCTTTATCAACTTTAAAATCAATCTTACCGGATTTTACTTCTTGCACAGCTTTTGCTACATCCACTGTAACTGTACCGCTCTTCGGATTAGGCATAAGACCGCGAGGTCCTAACACACGTCCTAAAGCTCCGACTTTACCCATGATAGCAGGCTGAGTGATAATAACATCAATATCAGTCCAACCGTTTTTGATTTTCTCTATATATTCGTCCAATCCAAC
>CALYRA010000018.1 GCA_945292135.1 uncultured Dysgonomonas sp. | reverse complement strand
CTATTATAATATTTTAAATCACAAATATAGCTTTTTTTCTCCAAGGATTCGGTTAATGAATTTATCAACCAAATGCTAAATTTTAATACCAAAATCAATCAGAATCGTAAAAGAAAAATAAATTTATATAAATAAAACCTATATAGATTATGTGATACTTGATTTTATATTTTAAACAATTTTATAAGCAATTTGTTATATTACATATAACAGTATTGAAATTTTGTTAATGAAAAAGTCTTTTATGTATAATTGTGATTACAATTTATTTACGCTATTTTATAATAGCGGTAAATTTTATAACCACGCAATTTTAGTTATGAATACCGGTAAAGTAATTTATAAATATCCTGTTAAATCTGAATACCGTATTAATATTCCAAATGACATTAATTAAACATTTAAGGATAATCGAAGAAATTTATAAACCTGAACCACTTGACATATTTATGTTAGGCAACTTCTACAAAACTCATGGTAAAGGTATTTATAAAATGGCGGATTATCATTCTTTGGTATGTCGTATATATCAAAATACTCTCTACAAGCATGTAAATATATGTATTGGTCTTAATTATGACAGTGTATCTATCAACAAAAATATTGTAAGATATGATATTAAAAGTGATTCGGGAATAATGAAAATGAGGATTGTGAAGAAATGTAATTATAATTTGGATATAGATAAAAAATTCAATTCACTTGATACGGAAGACAGCAAAGAAAAGTATCAAGTGAAGTTTTCTAAAGATTTTTATTTAAAGTTAGATATAACATACTTTTGATTGTTTATATTATTGATTCCTAAAGGCGAGTCTATTTATAGATTCGCTTTTTTTATTGAAAAATTAAACATTTTATTCGCATCGATTAAATTAAAAAAGCAGAACTTCGATTGAAATTCTGCTTTTATATTCTGAGTAATAGTAAACTTTATTTTACTTTAGCTACAATCGCTTTGAATGCTTCTGGATGATTAACTGCTAGGTCAGCTAATACTTTACGGTTGATTTCGATTCCATTTTTGTGAAGAGCACCCATCAAACGTGAGTAAGAAAATCCTTCTAAACGCGCTGCTGCATTGATACGTTGTATCCAAAGAGCACGGAAGTTGCGTTTTTTAGCGCGACGGTCACGGAATGCATAGGTCAAACCTTTTTCCCATGTGTTTTTAGCTACTGTCCAAACATTTTTACGAGCTCCGTAGTAACCTCTTGTTAATTTTAAAACTTTTTTTCTGCGGTTGCGAGACGCAACATGATTTACTGATCTTGGCATAATTTTACTTGTTTTGAATGATAGCGGTTTGTTTTATCAAACTCTTTTGAGCGTACATCCGGTTAATAAATCTTTTTTGAAAACTTGCTAATAAAAACAATTACTTCATTGATAATAGCTGTTTTACAGCTTTTTCGTCAACTTTGCTTACTAACGTTGCGTGAGTAAGGTTTCTTTTTTGTTTTTTTGTCTTCTTAGTCAAAATGTGACTTTTGAATGCATGTTTTCTTTTGATTTTTCCTGATCCGGTAAGGGCAAACCTCTTTTTGGCACCGGAATTAGTCTTCATTTTTGGCATTTTGTAATAAATTAAATATTATTGTATTAACATTAATAAGTTCCAATTTTCAGAGATAAGGCGGGTTACAAATGTATTTCGGAGTTGCGACTTTGCCGCTTTCTGCAACTCTCCATCGAGTCAACCCATCCTTTATATTTCAATTCGAGATTACGTTTATATTCATACCCCTTATTGATTATTACCTCTCCTCTTTAGTTTCACTCATATAAAAAATAACGGAATTGAACTTGGTCGCATTTCCAAATACACGATTGTTGTATTATTACTGTTTAATCCAACTGATCGCTTTTTTCCGCTTCTTTTTTGAGTGTCTTGGCTTCAGCCGGTTTTGGCGCAGCTGTTTTTACAGGCGCTTTTTTAGCTGATAGCATCATTATCATCTTTTTACCTTCCAATTGAGGTAATTGATCTACTTTCGCAATATCTTCCAATTCGGTCGCAAAACGAAGCAATAATACTTCACCCTGTTCTTTAAAAAGAATTGAACGTCCTTTAAAGAATACGTAAGCTTTTACTTTTGATCCTTCTTCAAGGAAGTTTTTAGCATGTTTTAGTTTGAAGTTAAAATCATGGTCATCAGTTTGTGGTCCGAAACGAATTTCTTTAACTACAACTTTAACCGATTTAGCTTTAGCTTCTTTCTGTTTTTTCTTTTGTTGATAAAGAAATTTTTGATAATCCATTATTTTGCAGACAGGTGGTTCCGCTGTCGGAGATATTTCAACTAAATCCAGTTCCAATTCATCCGCCATTTTCAAAGCTTCGCTTACGCTATATACGCCTTGCTCCACATTATCACCTACCAACCGAACTTCACGAGCACGAATATTTCCGTTTATTCTGTGCGCGTCTTCTTTTTTCTTGAAATTAATTCTACTATTTCTCATTCAATAATTTAACGGTTTATCTTTTCTTTATCTGTTATTATGTTTTTAATTGATTGATAATCATTACTTAATATTAAACTAAGCTTGTTCACGTTCCCAAGCGTTCATCATTTTTTCTACTTCTTCATTCAATAAGGCAGCAAAGTTAGTAAATTTCATCGAACCTTTATCACCTTCGCCTTGTTTTCTTACCGAAACTTCTTCTGTTTCTGCTTCTTTCTCACCAACAATGAGTAAATACGGGATTCTTTTCAACTCGTTATCGCGTATTTTTCTACCGATTTTTTCGTTACGGTCATCTACTGCCGTACGGATATCATGTTGTTTGAAATAACTTGCTACACGATATGCGTAATCATTAAATTTATCGCTGATCGGTAGTATTACTACTTGATCGGGTGTCAGCCACAATGGAAATTTTCCGGCTGTATGCTCGATCAACACGGCTATGAAGCGTTCCATAGATCCGAATGGCGCACGATGGATCATTACAGGACGATGTTTTTGATTATCCGATCCTGTATATTCTAAATCGAAACGTTCGGGTAAGTTGTAATCAACTTGTATTGTTCCCAATTGCCAACGTCGACCCAGCGCATCTTTTACCATAAAGTCAAGTTTAGGGCCATAAAATGCAGCTTCGCCTAGCTCTGTACGGGCTGGAAGACCTTTTTCGGCGCAGGCTTCGATAATCGCGCGTTCAGCTTTTTCCCAATTTTCGTCACTGCCAATATATTTTTCGCTGTTTTCCGGATCACGTAATGAAATTTGAGCTTCAAAATTCTCAAAGTCAAGAGCTTTAAATATGATGAAAATAATATCCATCACTTTCAGAAACTCATTTTTTAATTGATCTGGCGTACAGAAAATATGCGCGTCATCCTGAGTAAATCCTCTAACTCGTGTTAAACCATGAAGTTCGCCACTTTGTTCATAACGATATACTGTACCAAATTCGGCAAGACGCAACGGAAGGTCTTTATATGAACGTGGAGTCACTTTGTAAATTTCGCAATGATGTGGACAGTTCATCGGTTTTAATAAGAATTCTTCACCTTCTTCGGGCGTGTGAATTGGCTGAAAAGAATCTTTACCATATTTAGCATAGTGACCGGATGTCACATAAAGTTGTTTAGCTCCAATATGAGGTGTCATTACCTGCTCATACTCAAATCTTTTTTGTATTTTCTTCAAAAAATCTTCAAGTTTCAAACGCAATTGAGTTCCACGCGGTAACCACAACGGCAAACCTTTTCCTACATTTTCGGAAAACGCAAACAGTTCCAACTCTTTTCCTATTTTGCGGTGGTCGCGTTTTTTAGCTTCCTCTAGCAAAACTAAATATTCATCAAGCATCTTCTTTTTAGGGAATGTAATACCATAAAGACGTGTTAACTGTTTGCGAGTTTCATCACCACGCCAATATGCACCTGCCGCACTAAGTATTTTTACGGCTTTAATGTAAGACGTATTCGGTAGATGCGGACCGCGACAAAGATCTGTGAAAACGCCTTGTGTGTAGGTTGTGATTGTTCCATCTTCGAGGTCATTAATAAGTTCTACTTTATAACCTTCATTACGGTCACCAAACATTTTCAAAGCATCTTTCTTTGTAATATCCTGTCTTTTTATTTCTTCTTTATTGGCGATTAACTCCATCATTTTCGCTTCTATTTTTGGAAAATCAGCGTCTTTGACTGGTGTATCGCCAAAATCTATATCATAATAAAATCCGTTTTCGATAGCAGGTCCTATACCAAATTTAGCATGTGGATATAATATTTGTATAGCTTCAGCCATAAGGTGTGCTGAGGAATGCCAATAGGCATGTTTTCCGTCTTCATCTTCCCATTTTAGCAATTCGATAGTAGCGTCTGTATGTATAGGTCTTGTCAAATCCCATACTTGTCCGTTAACCTTAGCGGCTAAAACCTCTTGCGCCAAACGAGAACTGATGCTTTCGGCTATGTGCATCGAAGTGGTTCCTTTTTCGAATTCACGAACAGAACCATCTGGAAATGTAATTTTTATCATTTTATACAACTATAAATTTTTACCGGAACTCGTACGAATGAGTTCTTTTGATTTTATAACTTGCAAAAGTAAGCATTTTCTGCTTTATCAGCTATTCATGTAAGGAAAATTCTATTCTTTTCTACATTGTAAATAATTGTTATATAAAAAGCCTTCAACTGAACTGCAATTGAAGACTTTATATTTCATTTTTAATGTTATTTCAATATTTATTCCGTCATCCTTTTTATAATGCTATATGCCTCTACTATTCCAAGCTCACCTGCTTTGCGCATATCTTCAAGGGCTCGCGTATAATCTTTCATATAAAAGCGCGCCAATCCTCTATTGAAGTACGCTTCGGCAAATTCTTTATCTCTCCTGATAGCTTCGTTATAATCTAAAATAGCTGATTTATAATCTTTCTGGTTGAAGCGTATTCCTGCCCGATTATAATAAGCGTAAATAAAATCAGGATTAAGTTCAATCACTTTATTATAGTTTCTGACAATCAAATCGTATTCCAGCTTTGCTGAAGCGGATTCTGTTGGTAGACCAATATTGAGTGATGACGTTTGCGGATTTTTATTTCCGATTGTCGGAATTGTAATCTTTTCGGCTGTTTTAATGTCATAGTCTGGCGTTAATTCTTTCAACTCTAATTGTTTTTCATGTACAACAGCCTGATCAAAATACGCAAGCAAGAAATTGGGATCTAATTGAATTGCTTTTTCAAAATTCTCAATTGAACTGCTGAAATCTTGTACCAACATATAATCAAGTCCACGAGCATAGTAAAGCTCAGCGTTAGATGGATTCTTTGCAATTTTGTCAGATAATTCGTTTATTGAATTGAAATGATCATCTATTTGCAATTGATTTAATGCAGCTTCGTTATTTGTTATTCTTAATTTACGTGGTAGTACGTTTTTCCTATTTAGAGCATCAACTAATGGACTGAAATAAACCGATTGCCTGACTTCATTCGGTTTTTCGTAATAACTTACGACAAATCGGGGTTCGGCATCAATATTAACGCGTTTGTTTTGTATTCTTCCTCTGGTTTCGCTGTTGAATTTGTTTTTCTCTTCTTCAGATTTATCTGATACAACCAGCAGGTTGAATTTATCCATATTTTTATCTGATTCTTCCCGGGTTTTTTCGTTTGTTTTTTTACCGGAAGCTAATTCTTTACGAACTCGATTTTCTTCTTGCCGCGCATAGTTATAGTCACGTTCCGCACCTGCTAAATCGTTTTTTCGTCTTTTGATTTCGGAACGGGCGTAAAATCCTTGATAAAATTCCGGATATTCAGCTAATACTTTGTTCAAGTCATTTAATGCTCCGTTAAAATCTGATATATTATTCTTCAATAACGCTCTATTGAAGTATGCCATATAATTTTCGGGCTCATATTTAAGAACTACGTCAAAGTCTTCGATTGCACGATTGTCGTCCCCAACTTGAGCGCGTAACAATCCCCGGTTGAATCTTGCTATAATATTGTTTGCATCCAATTCTAACACTTTGTCATAATCGCTCATTGCTCCGCGAAGGTCATTTTTTTGATATTTGACCAAACCTCGGTTTATATAATTTCCTGTTTGTAACGGGTCTAATTTTATCGATTCATCAAAGTCTATCAATGCGCTATCATAATCTTGTTTATAATAGCGTAATAAAGCTCGCATAGAATAGGATTGAGGCAAGTATTTGTCTAACTCAATAGCCTCATTATAATTTTCAAATGCTTTGACTGTATCTCCTTTTTCCTGATACATTGCTCCACGGGTCAGATAACCTTGCGTATATTTTGGATGATATTTTAATAATGTATTCAAAGTTTCTTCCGCCGCCTCATAATCTTTTTTCTGAATATCTACGATACCTATATTGATAAGTATAAATTTATCATTTGGATAATCTTTTAATGATTCCTGATAATCCGTTAAAGCTCCTTCATAATCGTTTTGATATTGGCGCGTATCCCCTCTTAATTGGTAGGCTTTAATCATAAATGGATTTCGCTCTAACGCTAAGGTACAATCATCTTCCGCTCCTTTAAAGTCATCGAGACAATATTTAGCGATTGCTCTGTAAAAATATGGTTCGGGCAAATAAGGTTTAGCTTTTATTACTTGATTGAAATATTGTATGGCAAGTACATAATCTTCAAAATAAAGAGCGTTACGACCGATTATCATTACTCTATCCGTATTGATCTGGGCGAATGAACAAAGGCTAGTAAGAAATATAGCCAAAGACAATATAATTTTTTTCACTATAATCTTTATTTTAAATAAAAGGACTATTGGTTTGAAAAGTTAATTTAGACAATACCAATTTTAGCAAATATATTAAATTACTCTATTTTACTTGCGTTTACAGGGTAGAAATATATAAAAAATACATTTATAATTGTTAAACATAAATGTTTTAAATTTTATTATATCTACAATTAAAGACCTTTACTTTTGGCTTCTTCCCATAATTTATCCATCTCGGCAAGGGTCATATCTTTTAGGTTCTTATTCTGTTCTTTTGCTTTGTGCTCAATGTAATTGAAACGATGTATAAATTTCTGGTTTGTTCGTTCAAGCGCATTGTCTGGGTTTATTCGATAAAGACGGGCAGCGTTTATCAGACTGAAAAACAAATCACCAAATTCGGCTTCCATTTTATCTGTATCCATATTGTTTATTTCCTCTTTTAGTTCATTTAATTCTTCGGCGACTTTATTCCAAACATCTTCTCTTTGTTTCCAATCAAATCCGGCATTTCGGGCTTTATCTTGTATTCTGTGCGCTTTCGGGATAGTAGGTAAAGAAGCCGGAACTCCTGCTAATATCGTTTTGTTACCACCTTTTTCTTTCAATTTTAATTGTTCCCAAGATTTTTCGACCTCTCCCGCAGTTTTTGAAGCGTCATTTCCGAAAACATGTGGGTGTCTGTATATTAGTTTGTCACAAAGCGTATTGCATACATCGGCAATATCAAAAGCTTTTTTTTCTTCTCCTATTTTAGAATAAAAAACGATATGTAAAAGGACATCACCCAGTTCTTTTTTAATATCTGTATTATCATCTTTGATGATAGCCTCACAAAGTTCGTAAGTTTCTTCAATCGTATTTGTGCGTAAGCTTTCGTTGGTTTGTTCCGCATCCCAAGGGCATTTGACTCTTAATTCGTCCATAATGTCCAGCAAATGTCCAAACGCTTTCAATTTTTCTTCTTTCGTATGCATATTAAATAAGTTTTTAATCTGTTTCGAGTAGCTCCTTTTAAGCTGATTTGATCTGTAGAATTTTGTTGATAAAATACTGAATTCAAATAATCAACATTTATGTGTCATAATGTCAAGTACCAGTTTATCTGTCTCATTCATACCTTGCGAACCTATAATTGTGAGGTTGCGAATACATTGGTCTACATCTTCTTCAATAATTCCTTTTTTCCAATAAGCGCTCCTAATGCGATCGCTATTGGAAGTCCGATCATTCCTGTTCCGGGAATCCCTACTCCCATAGCATTTTTTAGAATATTATCACTTAAATAAACTGATATTCTTGTTGGAAAGGAACCTAATGTTTCGGGGGCTTTGGCTATACGTAAAGCGACAGCTATCGGCTCTGTACAACCAATCGCTGGAACGACTTCACGTTTAATGAGTGATATTATCTGATTCTTTTCCGAATCTGTCATGCTTATTTTGCAGATTGTTTTTTGAAATTATCTAATCCTATTTTTAAGAATTGCAGATATTTGTCTACATCCTCATTATAAGCATACGAAGGACCTATCGGTTTTCCTTCATGATTGAGCAATACATAGTAGGGTTGTGAATTTGTACCGAATTTATGACGTTGTAAATAGCTCCATTTATCTCCAATTGTTTTTAACTTAGATGTCTTTCCTCCTTCTTCGGTTACTTCAATCATTTCAGGTAATCTTGTTTTATCATCTACCATCAACGTAATCAGAACATATTCATTTTCAAGTATTTGTTTTACCCGAACATCTGTCCAGACAGAAGCTTCCATCTTACGGCAGTTAACACATCCATAACCTGAAAAATCGATTATTACTGGTTTATTTACTTTTCCGGCATATTCCATTCCCGTTTCGTAATCATCAAACATTGCATGTACTTCTCCTTTATACAAACTAAAGTCTTGTGTTGTCAGGGGTGGTGAGAACGCGCTGATTGCTTTTAATGGCGCTCCCCATAAGCCGGGAACCATATATAATGCAAATGAAAAAGAAACAATAGCTAAAAATACTCTTTGAACTGATACATGTTCTAATTCACTATCGTGTGGTAATTTCAGCTTACCCAAAAGATATACTCCCAAAAGTATAAATATCACAATCCATAATACCAGGAATACTTCCCGATCCAGTATATGCCATCCATATGCAAGGTCTGCAACGGATAGAAATTTTAGAGCTAATGCCAATTCCAAAAATCCTAATACTACTTTCACGGTATTGAGCCATCCACCTGATTTGGGCATACTTTGTAGCCATGAAGGAAATATAGCGAATAGTGTAAATGGTATGGCTAAAGCTATTGCAAAACCTGTCATCCCGATCGCCGGCGCAATTATAGAACCACTACTTGCCGCATCGACTAATAAGAACCCAATTACGGGTCCTGTACAAGAGAACGAAACAAGCGCCAATGTAAATGCCATGAAGAATATGCTTATTATACCTGTTGTAGAGTCGGCTTTGCTATCCATCTTATTTGACCATGATGATGGTAAAGTAATTTCAAATGCTCCTAAGAAAGAAACGGCAAAAAATATTAATAAACAGAAAAATATCAGGTTGAAAATAGCGCTGGTCGCCATGTCATTCAATGCGCTCGCGCCAAATATTGCTGTGATTATAAGTCCTAAGGATACGTAGATAATGATTATACCCAATCCGTAAGTCATTGCTTCCCGAATTGCCTTGCTTTTATTGTTTTTATTTCGTTTCAAAAAGAAACTAACTGTCATAGGTATCATCGGCCATACACAGGGAGTGAGTAGCGCTATCAATCCGCCTGCTAATCCCATCAAAAAGATATAAATCAGCACCATTAAGACCCAACGACTTTGCCCAAT
>CALYRA010000017.1 GCA_945292135.1 uncultured Dysgonomonas sp. | reverse complement strand
CTACGCCTTTTAAGGCTTGAATAATTTTTTTGCGACCTTCAAATACAAAAGGTATGGTAACGATACCTACTGTCAATATTCCCAAATCTTTGGCAATACGCGCAACGACAGGAGCCGCGCCGGTTCCCGTTCCGCCACCCATACCGGCGGTGATAAATACCATTTTGGTACCATCGTCTAATAGCCTTTCAATGTCTTCACGACTTTCTTCTGCCGCTTCCCGCGCAACTTCAGGACGATTGCCTGCTCCCAAACCTTCTGTCGTTTTACGTCCCAGCTGAACGCGTGTTTGTACGGGAGATTGGCACAGCGCTTGATTGTCGGTATTACATAAAGCAAAAGATACATCATGTATTCCTTCGTTATACATATGGTTTACGGCATTGCCACCACCGCCACCAACGCCTATAACCTTGATGATGCTTTGTGTTTTGTGAGGGAATTGAAAGTCTAATATCTTGTCATCCATATCTAATATTGTTTTTTTACTTGATTAATAGAAAAAGATTGTTATTCTTCTTCTTTGAACATTGTACCTCCGAAATTTTGAATTTTTTCAAAAATATCGAAAAGGGATTTTTGTTTACCATCCTTTTTCTTTGATTTCTTTGAAGGTTTTTCCTCAATCTCTTCTTCTTTTTCGATCTTAGTATCTACTGCTTGTTGAGGTTGCTCTTCTATAATCGGTTTAGGGTTTTCTTTTTTCTCGCAATTTTCATTGGCAAAAAGTAATATTCCTAAACTTTGCGTATATATAGGGTTTTGTATCAATTCAGCTGCATTGTTGATATAAACGCGTTTTACAGTACCGCGTTTTACAGGTAATTTGGTTTTATCTGCTAAATATTCAGTCAATCCATCCAATTGCGAAGCTCCGCCAATAGTTACAATTCCGGCTTCGAGTTTATTTTCATAACCCGATTCTTTAATTTGATTGATGAGATTTAAAATGATCTCGTCAGCGCGAAGCTGAATAACTTTGTTCATTTCTTTTACATCAATGTCGGAATGGTTTACGCGACCCGTATTTGGCGTATCCTTTTTCTTTCCTAATCTGCCATATTTAATCTTATAAGATTCGGCAGCTTCAAAAACAAACCCTAACGCTTGAATGTCCTTTGTTATGGTACGTCCGCCAAATGGAATAACCGACATATAGCGTAGCAATCCATCTTTGTATATGGATAGAGTAGTAGTCCCGGCTCCAAAATCGACTAATGCGCATCCTGCTTTTCTGTCAGCTTCATCTAATACTAACACGCCATTGGCGAATTGACCGACAATATACCCCGCGACATCGAGTTGAGCTTTTTCGGAAATAACTTTAGAAATGTTATTTTTGATATTCGGTCTTCCGGCAATCAGGCGGTAGTGACCTTCTATGCTTGAGGCTAATTTGTCGATAGGGTCTTCCTCATATTTACCATTCAAATAGTATTCGGGAGATAATACGCTATAATTAGTGAAAAAGTCAGGTTTGTTGAGTTTTGCCTGTTGTTCCATTTTGTCCAGCATGAAAAATGTAATCGGCTCTTCTTGGTCGAGTACCTTTGTCTCAACATGTTCTATAGCCCGCAATGAACGTCCATTGATTGATACGTACACTTTCCCTATCTTCTTGCCAACTTTATTTTCAAGCAGGCTGATTAATTTCTTTACTTTTCCTGCGGCTTCATCTATATTGTATATGACGCCATATTTCATACATGAATCTGCAGGAATTATTTCTGAAGATAGAATAGTTATTACACCCTGTTCATTTTTTCGTCCCAGTACCCCTACAATTTTTGATGTTCCTAAATCTATACCAACTATAAATCCTGTCTGCTCCATACTATTTATATTTCTAAATCCGGATATTTCCGGATGCTGCACTTATTTTAACGTTTCTTGCACACGACTTGTTTATCGTACTTCAAATTTATGACAGAATATTTATTCCATCCAGTTTCATTCAAACCATTTTGATAAAAGGTCAACAATTTATCTAATTTTTTTTGATATCCTTCTATTTTTCCTAAAATAATTTCATGATTACCAACTCTCGAAATAAATGTAATATCTTCATTTGGTGCTACAACAATTTGTTCGATCTGGGCATTCCAGAATTTATCCTTTTGCAAAAATTGAGCAAACGTATACAAATCATTACAAGCAAACTCTTCTTTAATATTCCCTGTCGCTATTGGCAGATAGGGAGTATGACGACTTGAAACAGGCATTCTTTTCCCCTCATCGTCTATATAGTAATTTTCACCTGAATCGGAAATAACTCTTAATATTGGCTTTCGTTCGAAAACATTGACCTTTATAATTCCGTCTCCAGTTACATATACCTCAGCTTTCTTTATCATTTTATTGTTACAGATAACTGATTCTATGCTGTCGGTGTTTATATCTTCAAAATGTTTTCCTTTTGGATTGCATCCTTTCTTGGTAAGATAACTTTCGATATCTCCGGCGTCCAGAAATTTTTCATTTCCGTTATTTTCGATAAAGATTTGCATTTCACTGCATACGCCATCTTTTGGCTTACCTTCAAAGTAAAAAGCCGCAAAGATAAGATAGCCAACAAGCAGGCATATTCCTATGATGACGAGTGCTTTTTTCATAATTTTTTATTCTTCTAAATCTTGTTTTAAACAGGTTTCGTATTCTTCGGTACTATCATAATTGCGAAGAGGAACTTCATAATTATGTTTTTTGATTTCATTTATAAGTTCTAAAGCTGGTTCTAAAGGGGCGGATTCGAATCCAAAAAGATTCAAGTCAAAATTCGTTCCTGCATATGTTTCGTCATTGTACATTCCGATACACCGGTTTTCGAGCAAATTTGCTAACGATATTTCTTCCACTTTATAATTGATCCACTCTTTACTTATTAATGCTTTAGCCATAGCAGCTTCAGACCAAAAACAGATTAACATCGCTTCATCTTCATCTTCTGTTTTATAATTGTTAGATATTAATGTGGCGAAACCCTTGCTATCTTTCAAAGCATAAATGATTTGAGTTTTAAAGATTATTTCTATAAACCTTTGATGCCTTTGTCCTATCGTGATTGAATCCTGTAGCATGGCTTAATTATAATATTTATCCTTTTTCCAATTTGATGGATTGAGGTTGATGTAATCTGTTATTTTATTCCAAGAATTTTCATTACGTATAATGTGCTCGTAATAGTTTCGTTGCCAAATGGAATTTCGTTTAATCTGTTGTAGTGGCGAATAATTATTCGCCAAAATCTGTTCTAATAATCCTGTTTCTTTCAATCTTTTTATAACACCATTTTTGAATCCTCTAATCACCGAGCCTATTGTCCGTTTGGGCGATTCAAATATTCCTATTTTTTCGGACGAATTATTATTCGTCCCTACAATAATCTCTAATATTCCATGTATATGATTCGGCATAATCACATAATCATGTAATGCGATATCGGGAAAATGATATGAAATATCCAACCAACATTTCTCAACCATTTTTCCCACTTCATTTAATATCATTTCATGTTGATAAACCTCTCCAAACAGACATATATGACCTTGCGTACAAATTGTCACAAAATATAAACCCTCTTGTGAATAATCATACCCTTTCAATCGGATACTTTTTCGTTGGTTATATGTGTTCGGAATCGCTATCATTATAACTTACTCTCTAATAATTCTTTTATTGGTGTCAATAATTGGTCTATATCGCCTGCGCCTATTGTCAATAACACTTCAATATCATCTTTTTTATCCAACAAAGGTAATAACTCATCTTTTTTGCAAAGAATTTTAGGACAAGTCACTTTATCAAATATCATTTGAGAAGTCACGCCTTTTATTGGCTTTTCTCGCGCAGGATAGATATCCAACAATATTAATTCATCCAATAAAGAAAGGCTTTTTGCAAATTCAGGGGCAAAATCTCTCGTTCTGCTATATAAGTGAGGTTGGAATATTCCAATCAATTTTTTGTCAGGATATAACTCTTTCACGGATGTAATACTTGCCGCCAATTCGTCAGGGTGATGCGCGTAATCATCTATCATCACCAATTTATCTGTTTTCAGCAAGAAGTCAAAACGTCTTTTCGCGCCTTGAAAAGTCTTCATTGCTTGACGAAGTTCGTCGGCAGTTGCCCCATTGAGCCAAGCCAAAGCCATTGAACCAACGCTGTTTTCGATGTTTATTTTGATAGGAACACCTAAATGTATTCCTTTGATTGTTTCCTTTGGCGTAACGAAGTCAAATTGTATTTCGCCATTTCCAATTTTTATATTTTCAGCATGAAAATCACCTTTATCGTGAGAATATGTGAATACTTGAACACCCTCTTTTACTTTCGGCGATAGTTTGATATTATGCTTTATAACCAAAGTACCACCCGCTTGAATTAAACTTGTAAAATGTTCAAAGCTTTTCAAGTACTCCTCTTCCGTACCGTATATATCCAAATGGTCGGGATCAACGGAAGTGATAAGAGCCATATAAGGATGCAACCAATGAAATGAACGGTCGTATTCGTCCGCTTCGATAACCGTAAATTCACTGCTATTTGATAACATCAAATTACTATTGTAGTTCTTCAAAATACCGCCAAGAAAAGCATTCGTATCCAAATGAGACTGTTTGAGAATATGAGCTAACATGCTTGAAGTGGTTGTTTTGCCATGCGTACCGGCACAGCATAATGCTTTGCTCGATTTGGTAATGATACCTAATACTTCCGCGCGTTTGTGCATATCAAAGTTGTTTTCTTTGAAATACTGCATTTCTCTGTTATCGGCAGGAATGGCAGGAGTATATACGATCAAACTTTTTTCTTGATTTTTGCAATATTCAGGAATGAGGTTGATCTCGTCAGAGTAATGTATTTCTGCTCCTTCATTTACTAAATCTTTTGTAAGGGGGGTTTCAGTACGGTCATATCCTGCAACTTTCTTTCCCTTTGACAAGAAATATCGGGCAAGATTGCTCATGCCGATTCCTCCTATTCCTAAAAAATATACAGACTCTATATTATTCATTCTTTTTATTAATGCTTTAAATCAAAACCAAATACAAATTCAATTACTTCTATTGATCAATCTTCTATTGCTTCAATATTACCGGTTTCTATATTATAAGTTCTTTATATTTTTCATCCAATGATTTTTACTATTTCATCAACTATTCTATCTGCCGAATCACGTTGAGCAAGTTTACCTATATTTACGGATAAGGATTTTAATTTTTCACTATCATTTATCGTATTTATAGCTGTTTCTATAAGATATCTTTCAGCGTCTTTATCAGGTACAAGTATAGCTGCGTCTTTTTTCACCAACGCCATTGCGTTTTTAGTTTGATGATCTTCGGCAACATTAGGAGATGGAACAAGTATAACAGGTTTTTCCAACAGACTTAATTCGGATATAGAACCTGCGCCCGCGCGAGATATAACTAAATCAGCAGCTTTATACGCCAAATCCATGCGACTGATAAAGTCGTATAAGTGAATATTTTTAGGATTGTTGTTATTATCTAATATCAATATTAAGTCATGAAGATAATTTTCGCCGCATTGCCAAATAATTTGTATATCAGATTTAGCAAGCTTTTCTACATGCTTAACAATGCTTTCATTTATAGTGCGGGCTCCTAAGCTGCCACCAATGATAAGAATTGTTTTTTTATTAGTATCCAGATTGAAAAATTTATCAGCTTCTTCTTTTGTAATATCAGACGATGAAAGGTCTTGACGACAAGGGTTTCCTAACAGTACAATTTTATTTTTAGGAAAAAATTGTTCCATCCCTTCATAAGCGACGCATATTCGTGAAGCCTTTTCGGCTAATAATTTATTCGTAACGCCCGCATAAGAATTTTGCTCCTGTATAAGAGTAGGTATTCCAAGAGAAGACGCTTTCTTTAAAGTTGGACCGCTTGCATAACCACCTACGCCTATTGCTATCTGTGGTTTGAAATCTTTCAAAACCTTTTTTGCTTTACGCAGACTTTTCTGTAATTTCCATAATACCGAAAAATTTTTCAATAAATTTTTCCGGTTAAATCCTGCAATCTCCAATCCTACAATATCATAACCGGCAGCAGGTACACGCTTCATTTCCATTCGGTTTTCTGCCCCGACAAAAAGAATCTTAGCATCAGGAAAACGCTTTTTAATAGCGTTTGCAATCGCAATGGCAGGAAAAATATGTCCTCCTGTTCCTCCTCCGCTTATGACAATTCGTTTTTGTTCCATAATTATGATTAATTTAAATATATGCCAAAATACTTATATATTGCACTTTATTATATTTATCCTCTGAAATTTCGTTTGTTAATTTGACAATCTTTTCTATACACTCATCACGTGATATAGTAAGAGGGTCAAACATTAAACCCTTCTCTTTGGCATAAGCAAAGTCCGAATCGTCAATCTTACGATTCTTATCATCAATCCACCCATTATTCCAATAGGTTTTGAATAATATTCTCTTTGCTTTTTTATCCATTATTTTGATAATCTTCTGCCTTTAGATTAGCAATACCTTCATCAACATCCTCAGCTTCTTCCTCATTGATTTTTGACGAACATGCCAATATTATTCCGAAATAAGCGCATGTGATAATTGTGGATGTACCGCCTCGGCTGATAAGCGGTAAGGGTTGTCCCGTGACAGGAATTAGATTTACGGCAACTGCCATATTGAGTAGAGCTTGTATCGTAATCATTAATCCTGAACCTAAAATTAGGTAACGAGGGAATTTCTTTTCGCATTTAGAAGCTAATACGCCGCACCTTATCATAAAGGCAACGTATAAAAGCAAAACAAATAGACCTCCCAATAATCCCATTTCCTCTAAAATAATGGCGAATATAAAGTCTGAATATGCTTGAGGAAGAATATCACGTTCCGTTCCGCTACCGGGCAAACCTATAAATCCACCATTCGCAATAGCTATTTTGGCATGAGATTCCTGATAATTTTCATCAGTTATTTTGAAATCTTCATCGCCGATTTTAACTTCATTATCAGAATGTCTTTCAATCCGGTTCTTCCATGTTGTAAGACGATCGGGAAGATAGTTTTTTGGTATAATTGATAAACTGCCCAATAATATAATTCCTGAAATGCCGCATACCGCAATTATCATTCCAAGCTTTTTAAGGCTTACCTGTCCTATAAACATCATCAAAAAGCAGACTGAGAACAAGAGACAAGCAGTTGATAAGTTTTCAGGAGCTATCAATATACATATGGCGGCGATACCTATAATAAGCGTCTTAAATATCCATCCTTCGTTTTGAGAGTTCATTTTGCTTAGAAAAAACGCCATAAATCCGACCATAGATATTTTGGCGATTTCTGAAGGTTGAATCGTGAATGAACCAACTCCTAACCATCGTTGAGCGCCATTTACATCAGCGCCCGTAAATATAGTGATTACAAGTAGTATAGCCGACAAGGGAACTCCCAATATCAATAATGAGTAAAAACGCGTAGGAACACGTTGCAAAAATAAAATACCTCCGAATCCGATAAGCAAAAAGGTGGCGTGACGCAGTATAGGCGCCCAATGATTTTGCTGCCTATATGCGATGGTACTGGTTGCGCTGAACACTTCGAGAAGCGATACTATACAAAGTGCGATGAAAATACACCAAATCACTTTGTCTCCCTTAAATGCTTTACCAAGAACCGGAATTGCCATATTTTTTATTTATAATTTTCGAACGCATTGTTTGAATTGCGTACCTCTGTCTTCATAACTTTTGAATAAATCGAAACTTGCGCAACATGGGGATAATAAAACAGTATCTCCTTCATTGGCGAGTTTATATGATTTTTTTACTGCTTCTTCCATCGAATCCGCGTCTTCGATTATTGCTACTTTTCCATCAAAGAATTTATGTAATTTTGAATTATCTACTCCAAGAAAAACCAGCGCATGCGCCTTTTGTTTTACAAGTTCTTCTATTTCAGTATAATCATTTCCTTTGTCAGTGCCTCCTAGTATAAGAACTACTTTTGTTTTCATGCTTTGAAGAGCATACCAACAAGAATTGACATTGGTGGCTTTCGAATCGTTTACGAATTGTATTCCTCTTACTTTCGCTACTTTCTCGAGTCGATGTTCTACTCCTTGAAAATCACTCAGTGAGCGTCGGAGGTCATCATTTGAAATATCAATCAGTTTTGCAGTGATTCCGGAAGCAAGTGAGTTGTATAAATTATGCGTGCCTGTAAGAGCTAATAAATCTTGTTCCATATTGAAAAGAGCTTTGGGTGTATTTATAATGATTTGATTGTTATCTGAATATGCTGCTATATATTCACCTTTGTTCTCGGCAAATTTATATTGTTGCGATTTGATGTCGTATTTTTTTATTTCTTTTGCTATAATCGGATCATCATTCCAATAGATGAACGCATCTTCTTCCGGCTGATTCTGGATAATACGCATTTTCGCATTGATGTATTTTTGCATATCGTGATCGTATCTATCCAGATGATCGGGCGTAATGTTAAGTAAGATAGCTATATCTGCTTTGAACTTATACATGTTTTCCAATTGGAAACTGCTTAATTCCAATACGTAATAATCATAATTTTCTTCAGCAACTTGACGTGCAAAACTACGACCTATATTTCCGCCTAACCCGACATTTAGTCCTGCCGATCTCAAGATATGATAAATAAGCGACGTAGTTGTGGTCTTACCATTGCTTCCGGTAATACAAATCTTTTTAGCGCTTGTATACCTTCCTGCAAATTCTATTTCCGATATGATTGCTATACCTTTTGATATGGCTTTTTGAATTAAATGTATTTCATTCGGGATTCCCGGACTTTTGATTATTTCAGAAGCTTTAAGTATGCGACTTTCCGTATGTCCGTTTTCTTCGTAAGAGATATGGTGTTGTTGCAGTTCTTCCTTGTACTTTTGTTTTAACGAACCATTATCCGACAAGAATACATCAAAGCCTTTGGCTTGGGCAAGTATCGCTGAACCGACGCCGCTTTCGCCTCCTCCTAATATGACTATTTTTTTGTTAGCTGACATAAAGATATTTCTTAACGCATTTTTAATGTAACCATTGTTATTACTGCAAGAATAATACCTATAATCCAGAATCGCGTAACTATTTTTGATTCGGGCATAGGATTGAACGGACGTTGAAATTTAGCCTGTATTCCGGCGTTACCCGGTTTTTGGAAATGGTGATGCAAAGGCGTCATTTTGAATATTCGCCTTCCTTCGCCGTATCTTTTCTTCGTGTATTTGAAATAGAATACTTGTAACATCACTGATATGCTTTCGACAAAGAAAATACCGCATAAGATAGGAAGTAACAATTCTTTGTGGATAATGACTGCGAATACGCCAATTATACCCCCAATGGTCAAACTACCTGTATCTCCCATAAATACTTGCGCCGGATAGGCATTATACCATAGAAAACCTATCAATGCCCCGATAAAAGCTCCGGCAAATATTACAAGTTCCTGACTACCGGGAATAAACATTATATTTAAATAAGCAGCAAATTTAATGTGTCCCGATACGTAAGCGAGTGCCCCAAGAGTTGCTCCGATAATGGCTGAACTTCCTGCGGCGAGTCCGTCCAAACCATCTGTTAAATTAGCTCCATTGGAGACCGCCGTAACAATAAATATTACTATCGTAACAAAAAGAATCCATGCTGCCGGTTCTGCATATTCTCCCAGAAATGAGGTAAACGTTTCGTAATCCAGATTA
>CALYRA010000016.1 GCA_945292135.1 uncultured Dysgonomonas sp. | reverse complement strand
CATTTGTCGTACGAGCGCAAGATTACAAATATGAGATTGGAGGAATGACCGGAGGGTCATTTTATATGGGTGATGCCAATAAAACGTCGTTATATAAAAATACAGGACCTTCTATAGGCGCAATATTTCGTTATAATCACGATTTTCGTTGGAGTTTGAAAAGTAATTTAATTTTGGGGCATGTCTCCGGCAGTACAGAACGAACAGGAGATGCGCTTCCTTTTAATAGTAAAGTTTCCTTTAGTCGGAATTTTTATGAGTTTGGAGGACAAGTAGAATTTAATTTTTTCAATTACAGTGATAAATACGCTTATCTTGATACCAAACGTTGGACGCCATATGTTTTATTAGGTGTCGGGATGACGTTGGGATCCGGAGAAGAGAAATATTTCAGTATGAACATTCCTGTTGGGATAGGTTTGAAATATAAGTTGAAAGAACGGATAAATATAGGCTTTGAATTTTCTTTCCGCAAACTGTTTGACGATGGTTTTGATGTTACATCAAAAACCGGATTTAGTCTTAGTAATCCATTAGGGACTAATAATAGTGACATAAAGAATAAAGATTGGTATTCGCTCACACTGATAAGTATAACATGGGATTTCGGAGCAAGATGTAATCCTTGTTTAAATGAATAATTATTCACTAAATATAAGATTTGTATAAATGTCTTATTTTGATCAAATAGATAAAGAAAGAACGCCAAAGCATATTGCTATCATCATGGATGGTAATGGCAGATGGGCAAGACAAAGAAATCTAGACCGTACAGAAGGGCATAAAGAAGGATTAGCGGCTGTGAGACGTACTATTGAAGCCGCATCGAAAATAAATTCTTCCTATGTTACTTTATATACATTTTCATTGGAGAACTGGAAAAGACCGAAGGCTGAAATTGATGCGCTGATGTCTTTGATGGTACAGGCTGTTGCGGAAGAGACAGAGAATATAATAAAAAACAATGTGCAGATTATGCCTATTGGAAATTTGTCTATGCTTCCGCCGAAGACGCGCGCCGCATTAGACAAGTGTGTCGAAGATACTTCAAAATGTACAGGCTCAACGATTATTCTGGCATTGAGCTATTCGTCAAAATGGGAATTGACAAACGCAGCCAAACAGATCGCTTTGGATTTGAAAGAAGGCAAAATAACAGAAGATGAAATTACAGAACAAATGATAGAAAGTCACTTGCTGACCAAAGATATACCCGATCCGGATTTATTGATAAGAACAGGTGGCGAATTACGTATAAGTAATTTTCTTTTATGGCAATTAGCCTATGCCGAATTCTATTTTACAGAAGAACTTTGGCCTGACTTTAATGGAGAATCACTATATAAGGCAATTGTAGATTATCAACAACGCGAACGCAGATTCGGAAAGACAAGCGAACAAATAATATCAGACCAAAATAAGTAATATCCTAAATCATATGTCGAAAAAACGGTTATTCATTCTATTTATCACATTGTGCGCTATATTAACTTTGAGCGCGCAAGTGGAGGATAGTACCGCAGTTCAGGATTCAGTAAAAAAAGTAGAAGAAGTAATACCACAAGAATTTACTTCAATTTCATATGGTAATCCAAGAAAATATACAATAGCCGGGATTAAAGTTTCGGGCGTAAAAAATCCAATGTACGAAGACTATGTTCTTATCGGAATTTCTGAGTTATCAGTAGGAGACGTTATTACGATCCCCGGACCCGAAATTACAGCCGCTGTGAAAAAGTATTTAAAGATCGGATTGTTTTCTGATGTGAAGATCGAAAAAGCGGGTGAACAAGGAAATAAAGTTTGGCTTGAAATTAAATTAAAAGAAAGACCTCGCGTTTCAGAGATAGAAATCAAAGGTGTTAAAAAAGGAGAACGGCAAGATATTCAAACTCAAAATAGTTTAGTGAAAAATCTTCAAGTCACTCCAAGTCAGCTGGATAAAACCAAAATTCGTATAAAGAAATACTTTAGCGAAAAAGGCTTCAATAACGCGGAAGTATCTATTACGACAGAAGATGACTTATCAAAAGAAAACTATGTAATTCTTCGTATCAATGTCGTAAAAAAGAATAAAACAAAAGTAAATAGAATCGAAATAGAGGGTAACAATCAGGTTAGTACTGCAACACTGGAGAAGTCGATGAAGAAAACCCGGCATAAAAGTAATTTTAAAGCATGGTTTAGAAACTTCTTACGTTCAACAAAATTTACGCCGGAAAATTACGAAGAAGACAAAAATAACCTTATCTCTAAATACAATGAATTAGGATACCGTGATGCGGTTATAACTTCAGATACTGTATATACAGCCACCGCTGAACATAAACCCGATAAAGTGAATATTAAAATCAATGTAGAGGAAGGCCCCAAATACTTTATCAAGGATATTAAATGGGTCGGAAATACAAAATACTCGACAGAACGTTTGCAAGACGTATTACATATGCAATCGGGGGATGTTTACAATCAAAAGAAACTGATGGGACGTTTGGTTATGGACGAAGATGCGGTAAATAATGTATTTTACCAAAATAACGGCTATCTATTCTCAAATATAGATCCCGTAGAAGCTAATATAGATAATGATTCTATTACGCTTGAAATGCGAGTGACAGAAGGACCCCAAGCGACTATACGTAAAGTTACGATATCCGGTAACGATCGTTTATATGAAGATGTTATTCGAAGGGAACTTCGTATTCGTCCGGGCGCATTGTATAGCCGTGAAGATTTGATACGATCTATTCGTGAAATTGCTCAGATGGGACATTTTGATCCGGAACAATTAGGAAATCCTGATATTCAACCCGATCCTGAAGCAGGGACGGTAGATATTGGATTGCCTTTGGTTTCCAAAGCAAATGATCAGGTCGAATTTTCGGCAGGATGGGGACAAACAGGATTGATTGGGCGTTTAAGCCTTAAATTTTCAAACTTTTCAATAAAGAATCTTTTGCATCCAAAAACATATAAGGGCATAATTCCTCAAGGCGAAGGACAAACTTTGACTTTAAGCGCACAAACAAACGCAAAATATTACCAATCATATTCAGTCTCATTCTTCGATCCTTGGTTTGGAGGTAAACGCCCCAACTCATTTTCCGTAGGACTTTATTATTCCAGACAGACAGACGTTAAAAGCGATTATTTGTCAAGTGCTTATGGAGGCTATGGTAATATGTATGGTTATGACAGAGGATACGGAGATTATACAATCGCTATGGATCCGCATAAGTCAATTCAGATGATGGGAGCATCGCTCGGTTATGGTAAACGTTTGACATGGCCAGATGACTATTTTGGCATACGCGCAGAATTATCATATCAAATGTATAAAATGAAAGATTGGGATTATTTTATAGTTCGGAATGGAACAAGTAATGATCTTAGTTTGAACTTGACCCTATCACGTAGCTCTATTGACAATCCATTGTATACACGAAGAGGAACAGACTTCTCATTGAGCTTACAATTGACCCCACCTTTCTCGCTATGGGATGGAAAAGATTATAAATCATTGAAAAAAGATGCCAACGGCTATGAACCCGGATCTAAGTATCGTTGGGTAGAATATCATAAATGGAAATTTAAGAGCCGTACATTTACGCCTTTAGCTCAAATTACAAAAACTCCGGTTCTGATGACGCGTGTTGAATACGGATTTTTAGGATATTATAATAAGCATAAAAAATCACCTTTTGGTACATTTTATGTCGGAGGAGATGGAATGTCCGGATATTCAAGTACGTACGCTACTGAAACTATCGGGTTGCGAGGTTATGAAAATGGGTCGTTAGGAAGTGAGGCCAGCGCATATAGCCGTTTAACAATGGAACTTAGATATCCACTTATTCTTGAACCTTCATCAACAATCTATATATTGGGTTTTGCAGAAGCCGGAAACGCATGGTATGATTTGGGAGATTTCAATCCATTTGAACTTAAACGTTCCGCAGGATTTGGCGCTCGTATAATATTGCCAATGATCGGTTTGTTAGGTATAGATTGGGCTTATGGATTTGATAAAGTAAATGGTGACCGTAGTGCTGGCGGAAGTCAAATACATTTTATTCTTGGACAAGAATTTTAATAAAATCGGTCTGAGTTAACATTATTTATTATAGATGCGGTAAACAAAACTGATGATATTGCGTCTTATGACAGTATGAAAAAATAAAATATAAGTTTATGAAAAGAATAATTTTACTTTTAGCATTATTTGCAGGCATAATTTGTACTACATATGCGCAAAAGTACGCATTGGTCGATATGGAATATATCTTAAAAAATATAAGTAGTTATGAAACTGCTAATGAGCAATTAGATGTAATTTCAAAGAAATGGCAATCCGAAGTTGATAAGATGCAGCAAGAAGTGCAGAATATGTATAAAACATATCAATCCGAACTTGCGTATCTGACACCCAATCAAAAGACTAAAAAAGAAACCGAGATTGTAGCAAAAGAAAAATCTTTACAGGAACTCAAACGTAAATATTTTGGAGCAGAAGGCGAGTTATTCAAGAAAAGAGAATCTTTGATAAAGCCAATACAAGATGAAATCTATACGGCAATAAAAGAAATTTCTGAAACAAAAGGTTACCAATTAGGTCTGGATAGAGCTTCCTCTACAAATGTCATTTTTGCCTCTCCTAAAATAGACATAAGCAATGAGGTTCTGGCTAAGCTTGGATATTCAAAATAATTATTATATTTGTCAAAAAAATAACTAAAAATTAAATTATATTATGTTGAAAAAACTATTCCTATTATTAGTTGTGGCGATGCCTGCAATTCTTTTGGCACAAGATAAGATTGCATACGTAAGCGCTCAGGAAATCTTTGCTAAAATGCCCGAATATGCGGCAGCGCAGACAAAACTTACAACAAAAAGAGAAACAGCGATGAAAACCGCTCAAGCTATTGAACAAGAGTATCAGACTTTATTAGAGAAATATAAAAATGATTCAACAGAAATATCTGAAAGTATTTTGATGGATCGTCAAAAGCAAGTGCAACAATTGGAAGAAAGATATCAAAATTTTATTCAAACAAGCAATGCTGAATTTGAAAAAGAGCAAGAAGCATTATTGACTCCGATACAGCAAAAATTAATGAGTACAATAAAAGATGTTGGCGACGAAAATGGAATAACATATATTTTCGATCGTGCAGCCTTACTTTATGTAAGCGCTTCGGCTGTAGACATCACTCCAAAAGTAAAAACTAAATTAGGGATAACAAATTGATTAACATATAATCAAAAATATATCAAAAGAAGAGAAGTTAATTTAAAAACTTCTCTTTTTTTTTTGTTGTCTCATAACATTATGTAAAAAATACATATCTTTATCCTCGATTTATAAAAAATTGAATGATTTATTTTGACATGAAGACTGATGTAGAAATAGCAAGAAGTATAAAACTGGATAATATAACGACAATAGCGTCACGCATTGGTATTCAAGAAGACGACCTTCATAATTATGGAAAATATATAGCCAAAGTTCCATATTCGCTGATTGATGAAGATAAAGTAAAAAACAGCAATTTGATTTTAGTTACAGCTATTACTCCGACAAAAGCAGGAATCGGAAAAACCACAATGTCGATAGGTTTAGCTTTGGGATTAAATAAAATAGGTAAAAAAGCTATAGTCGCTCTTCGTGAACCATCATTAGGACCATGCTTCGGTATGAAAGGAGGAGCAGCCGGCGGAGGTTATGCCCAAGTATTGCCTATGGAAGATATTAATCTGCATTTTACAGGCGATTTTCATGCGATCACATCAGCACACAATATGATTACAGCTTTATTGGATAATTACCAATATAGGAACAGGGGTACGGATAAAGCTTTAAAAGATATTGTATGGAAAAGGGTTTTGGATGTCAACGACCGCAATCTGAGATATATAGCAACAGGACTTAATGGTTCGGAAAACGGATTAGTCAGTGAATCCGGCTTTGAAATTACAGCAGCGTCCGAAATAATGGCAATTCTTTGTCTTTCAGATGGAATCCATGACTTAAAAAAACGAATAAGTAATATCATATTGGGATATATGGCTGATGGTAGTATTTTTACAGTCGAAGACTTAGGCGTATCCGGCGCTATCACTGTTTTGTTGAAAGATGCCATAAATCCGAATTTGGTTCAGACCACAGAACATACTCCGGCTTTTATACATGGAGGTCCATTTGCAAATATCGCTCATGGATGTAATTCCATTATCGCAACAAAGATGGCTATGAGTCATGCAGATTATGTAATCACCGAAGCAGGATTTGGCGCAGACTTAGGCGCGGAAAAGTTCTTTAATATAAAATGTCGCGAAGCAGGAATTACACCTAAGGTCACAGTGATTGTAGTGACGACACAAGCATTAAAAATGCATGGCGGAGTACCGGTTCAGGACATTAAGAAAGAGAATATAGAGGGACTTCGTAATGGTTTAGCCAATTTGGATAAGCATATAAGCAATATGAAATCATTTGGGCAAAGTATAATCGTCGTATTAAATAAATTTGCAACAGATTCTATTGAAGAAATAACTTTACTTCAAACTCACTGTGAAAAGCAGGATGTAAGATTTACGACAAACGAGGCTTTCGTTAAAGGAGGCGATGGAGCTATTGATTTTGCGGAGACAGTAGTTGAGGTAATAAACCAATCACCATCCGGATCTTTGCAATTCACTTATAATGATAAAGATTCAATTGAAACTAAAATAGAAAAAATAACACATAATTTGTATGGCGCGTCTTGTGTTGAGTATAGCAATGCAGCTAAAAAGAAATTAGCTAAGGTGAAAGCATTGGGAATTGAACATTTCCCGGTGTGTATAGCAAAAACACAATATTCGTTTTCAGATGATGCGCAAGCTTACGGCGTATCTACAAATTTTAAATTTACAATAAACGATATCGTAATTAATAATGGCGCGGGCTTTATAGTCGCGATAGCGGGCAATATTTTACGAATGCCGGGTTTGCCACGAGATCCCCAAGCTAATCATATAGATTTAATAAACGGAGTTGTTGAAGGTTTAGTAGGTATTGTATAATGTCAAAACAAACGATTTTTTATTCCTTAGCCATTTTGTGTTTATTTCTTTTTAAATCGCAAAATAGTTTTTCTCAGGATGCAATATCTGTCAGAAATCGACAAATTTTTGATAGATATATTGAAAAAATGTCTTTAGCTAAGAATGATTCTGTAAATATTTTATTGGTAAAAACAGCACAGTATTTTATTGGTAAACCTTATGTCGCATCAACGTTGGATATTAATAAGGATGAAAAGTTAGTTGTTAATTTAGAAGAATTTGATTGTACTACTTTTGTAGAAACATGCATGGCTTTAACCCTTACATTGAAATCTGATCACCCTACGTATGATGCCTATTGTAAAATTCTATCCAAGATTCGTTATAGAAATGGAATTATTGATGGCTATACTTCCAGATTGCATTATGTGACAGACTGGATTTATAATGCCGAATCCGATAATATATTGCTTAATATTTCAGAGGATATCGGAGGTAAAAAAGTTTCAAAAGAAATTAATTTTATGTCGCAACATCCTCAATATTATAAGAATTTACAAAATAATCCGTTTAATTTAGCAAAGATAAAAGAAATTGAAAGCGTTATAAATAAAAGAGATAAATATTCGTTTGTTCCGGCAAATCGTATTTTCGGGGCGACCAGAAGTATAAATGACGGAAATATTATTATATTTGCTACATCAATTGGCGGGTTAGACTATAGTCATATAGGCATAGCATATAGGTTAGATAAATCATTACATTTTATACATGCTTCGAGTCGATCCAAAAAAGTGATTATCGAATCGAAAACCTTAAATGAATATTGTAAAACATCGAAAGCCTTAACAGGGCTTACTGTTTTAAAATTGAACGAATACCATTTAGATGAATAATAATTCCTTAAAAAATACGGGGGGATTACCCCAATTGCTATTTCTCTGTCTTCTTAGTTTAAGCGGACTGATTTTGGGAGCATTTCTTTCTTTCTTTTTAGCAACATCGATGGGAGAATCGGTTCAATCTCCGGATGGTCAAAGCCTGCTTTTTATTCGTCTTTCTCAAATTATCACTACAGTATGTTGGCTACTAATACCCTCTTCGCTTTACATCGCAATATTTCATGGCGATTCGTCTTCTTATTTAAAATTAGATAAAAAACAATCAGTATTATACATTATTTTAGCTATTGTACTGGTGGTTGTAATTCAGCCCACAGTAGAATTTTTATCTTATTTGAACGAATTAATTGTATTTCCTGATTCCCTAAGAGGTTTGGAAACTACTTTCAAGGAATGGAGAGACTCATCTGAATCGATAATTCAAAAACTTATTGCAGATAAGTCATTGTTAGGGATAGTATCTAATCTTTTTGTCATCGCAGTTTTAGCGGCTTTTGTAGAAGAAATATTTTTTAGAGGGTGTCTTCAACAAATCTTTCTACGGATTGTTAAAAATAAACATATAGCTGTTTGGATTACTGCAACGATATTCAGTGCGGTTCATTTCGATTTTTATGGCTTTTTGCCCAGAGTGCTTTTAGGCGCAATTTTAGGATATTTATTTGTATGGTCTGGAACTTTATGGATTTCGATTATTTTCCATTTTGTTAATAATTCTTTATCTATAATTGTCCAACAAATATATTATGGAACTGCGGAATATGATAAATTGGATAATTTTAATTTGCATGACGATTTTATTTATGTAGCTTTAAGTATCCTTTTTACATTCTTGATTGTTTACATTTTAAGAAAGAAAGTTAGAGTTAAAAATTGATCTGGCTTGTTTCTATACTAATTTATATTTTGAGTGATAATGGATAATTTAGTAAAGAAAGATGGATATGGACAATGGATTGATCAAATCATTCATTTAGGGGATTTGATATTGATTAATCTTTTGGGTATTTTATATTTTAATTTTCTTGCTTATAAAGGAATAATTCCTCCCACATCTCACCGCGAAAATTTAGAATTTCTATTGGTTGCGAATCTTTGTTATTTTGTAGTTTCTTTTTTTACAAGATCAAATGTTGCGGACAATATAGTCTTTATTGATAAAGTCATTCAGAATTCTTTGTTGTTCATTATATTTTATAATGTCGTTTTAGTAGCGTCCAGCGCTCTTTTGAGGGTGTTTAGTATTTCTTTATTATATTGGATATTAGGTTTTTTACTTATCGACATAACATTTGTTTTCTGGCGTGTTTTATTTCGTCTTTTATTAAAAAAATACAGGCAAAGCGGTAAAAACTATAAACGTGTAATTATTATCGGGGGCAATACTACAGCAAGAGATATTTTCAAAGAATTAGCCGGTAATGAATATGGATATCGAATATTAGGTTTTTTCGATGATAATGAGTCTTATAAAGATGTTTATGAAGGTTATTTGGGAAAGGTATCTGATATTGAAGATTTCTTGAAGGAAAATTCCGTCGATGAAATATATTATGCTTTATTAGACGATCGCGAGTCATCCGTGAATAATTTGATGACCCTTTCAGAAAAAAGAATGATTCGTTTTTATCTCGTTCCTGAATATTATAAATATTTAAAACGTAGAATGTCGTTAAGGTTGCTTAACACTATCCCTTTGATGACAATGCGTAATGAACCTTTACAACATGGAATTAATAGAATTGTAAAACGAGTATTTGATATTGTCTTATCATTATTTGTATTGATTTTTATATTTCCCTTTATGTATATAATATGCGGCTTTTTTATAAAAGCCTCATCAAAAGGAC
>CALYRA010000015.1 GCA_945292135.1 uncultured Dysgonomonas sp. | reverse complement strand
TCAACCCCAATTCTATTTTTATAAAGGAATTGCCGAATATATGGAAAATAATTATAAGGAAGCTTTAACAACCCTAAAAACAGGTTTGGGATATGTGGATGGCAATAATTCATCGTTGAAGTCTGATTTTTACGGTCAAATCGGAGATTTATATTATAGGGAAGGATGTAAGGATAGCGCGTTTATAGCTTATGATAAAGCATTGAATCTTGAGCCTAACAATATCGGGGTGTTAAACAATTATAGTTATTACCTCTCTTTAGAAAAAAAAGATTTGGATAAAGCCGAGAAAATGAGCGCACGTACCGTTAAGGTGGAACCAATGAATCCAACCTATCTTGATACATACGGCTGGGTATTGTTTCAGCAAGGAGCCTATATGATGGCTAAAATATATATCGAGAACGCAGTAAAATACAGTGAGGAAAAAGGAGAAGAACTAAGTGCGGAAGTCTGTGAGCATTATGGAGACGTATTATATATGACAGATGAAAAAGAAAAGGCTTTGGAATATTGGCAAAAGGCGAAAGAAAAAGCCTCAACCGAATCCGATTCAGAATCCCGAAAATCCAAGACGCTGGGAAAAAAAATAGAAACAGGAAAATATATACCCGATTAATATGAAAATTCGAAATAGTCAAAAAATCCTTGCTTGTTTCATTGTGTTAGCATTCATCGTGTTGACAGGATGTCGGACGAATAAAACCATCGTGAATAATGGTAACTCGACCAAAGATTGGGAATTCAGTACGGCAATCAATGAAATTTTGCAGAATCAATTGCAATATAAAACCATATCAGCAAAAGGGAATATTGAAATAAAAGGAGGGTCGGCAGGTAAAAAAACAACGGCGTATTATAAAATAATAAAGGATAGTGTGATGCAAGCATCTATTCGAATGCCTATAGTCGGAGGAGAACTTATTCGCATTAATTTCACGCCTGACAGTGTCGTATTCATAGATAGAATACATGGACGATATGCGTCAGAGAAATTATCCGATTCAAAATTTATGAAATCGACAGACTTGAATTACTATAATTTACAATCGCTTTTAACAAACGGATTATTCTTGCCGGGAATAAAAAATGTGGAAGCGAATAATTATTCGAAATTTAAAATGTCTTCGATGACGGATGTACTGATGTTACAAACAACCGGTAAACCAAATTTGATATTCAACTTTGCGGTAGGCGCACAGGAAAAGATAATTTCAGTTTTGGTAACCAAAAAAGATTTTGACGCCACTATGCAATTTACGTATAGTGACTTTGTACGCGAAAAAGATCAGGTATATCCGACCGTTTTGGATGCCTCGCTAAGCTGGGGCAAACATAATATGGGGGTAACAATTTCTTACTCAAATTTAGAGATAGATAAACCTAATATGGAAATAGATACAACTATCCCCAAAAAATATAATCAAGTTTCATTTGAAACATTGATCGAACCATATATTAAAAAATAAGAGATGAAATTTTTTTTTCTTTTATTCACCCTTTTAATAATTAGTTTCTCAATATCTGCGCAATCTCGAAAGATAAAAGAATTAGAGAAGCAGCGTAAGGAGATGCTGAATGAGATATCTCAAACAGACAAATTATTACGTGAAACGAAGAAAAATACATCGACATTATTAAATCGCATAAAACTAATATCGACGCAAATAGCTTCGCGAAAACAAGTCGTTTCATTGCTTGGACAAGAAATCGAAAGTCTAAATGTTGAGCAGCAGGCGATAGAGAATGAAGTTCGCGGTTTGGAAGCGGATTTAAAGAACAAACAAAGTGATTATGCAAAAGCCGTAGAAGCCGTGCTTCGTAACAGGAAAAACGAGAATAAACTCTTGTTTATTTTGTCGGGGCGTTCCCTATCCGAATCTTATAGAAGATTAAGATACTTGCAAGATTATTCCGAACAAAGGAGTAATCAGGCGGATGAAATAAAGAATAAACAACAGGAACTTAAAACTAAAAAAGAAGAACTCACGCAGGCAAAAGCCGAAAAGATGGCTTTATTGAAACAACGCGAGATAGAGCAGGAAAATTTAAAAAAAGAAGAAAGTAATTATCAGGTAGAAGTTAAAGATGCTCAAAGCAAACAAAAAGACTTACAAAAAATTTTGGCTGAAAAACGACGACAGGCCGATCAATTAAATAAAAAGATTGAAAAGCTGATTGCTGACGATATTGCCCGCCAAAAGAAATCTTCGGCTAAAAAAGCGGAAGCAAATAATTCTTCCGGTTCCAAAGGCAATAAAGACAAATCAAAAACAGCAGAATCTGCCGATGACGCGGAAAATATTAAATTGTCGGGGTCTTTCGCTGCCAATAAAGGCAAATTGCCAATTCCAATAACAGGCAGTTATACGATAACAACTCAATTTGGGACACATCGGCACGAACAATGGCGCGGGGTTACTACATCAAGTAGTGTAATAGATATTCGCGGACGTTCAGGCGCGTCGGCGCGAGCCGTTTTTGATGGTATCGTAACGCTTGTTTCCCAATTTCCCGGATATAACAATTGCGTCATAATACGGCATGGTAATTATTATACGTTTTACAGCAATATTGAAACCCTATTGGTGAAGAAGGGTGACGTCGTAAAAACAAACCAATCACTGGGTAAAATATATGTTGATTCCGATACGGGAACATCCGAGATGCACTTTCAGTTGTGGCAAGGAACGTCAAAGTTAAATCCTGAACCATGGCTGAAAAAATAAATGGCGTACTTGGCGATAAAATAGAAAAGCTTGTTGAATTGTCTCGAATGAACGATGAAAGAGGTAACTTGTCTTTTGTCGAAGCGGAAGAACATATACCGTTCAATATAGCTCGGGTATATTGGATTTATGGCGTTACGGAGGGGTATACTTGCCAAAGCCACGCTTTTCGGAGCAGGCATGAAATTATTATTGCCTTATCGGGAAGTTTTGATGTTGCGCTTCATGATGGATATAAAGAACGGAAATATACCTTGAATCAATCATTTAAAGCCTTATATGTACCAAATATGATATGGCGAAGATTTGAAAATTTTTCGGCAAACTCTATCTGTTTAGTACTTTCCTCTACGTTATACGATGAGTCTGATTATATTCGTAACTTCACGGTTTATAAAGAGGCGATTGTAAATTTATGCAGAACGCCGGTACTTTATGAAGCAAGACCTTCTTTACAAATAAATGATTTAGAGACGCAAAATAATAACATAAACGATTGCTTTCTGATAGAATTCCCGATAATTGAACGAAGGATGGGAAACGTTATCACAGTAAATAACTTGCAAAATATTCCATTCAGCATCGAACGCTTATTTTATATCTATGATATACCCGCAGGAGCGGAGAGAGGAATGCATGCGCATAAACGCTGCCATCAAATTTTAATTGCGGCATACGGGAGTTTTAAGGTAGAGTTGGATGATGGAGAAAATAAAAGAACCATAACATTGAATAACTCTAATATTGGACTATATGTTCCCCCCGGAGTGTGGACTTGTGAAAAAGAATATTCTTCAGGAGCAGTTTGTTTGGTCTTGGCTTCGGAGAAATATAGCGCGGATGATTATATTAATACTTATTCTGAATATCTAAAATATCGTCAACATGCGAATTGAGGTATATAACCACACATATAAGAAACAATGGGATGATTTTGTAAAAAAATCGAAGAACGGCACATTCCTGTTTTTTCGTGATTTTATAGAATATCATGGAGAAAAATTTAAGGAATATTCATTAATGTTTTTTATTGAAGATGAACTTGTCGCTTTGATGCCGGGACACATTGAAAATAAGGTCTTTTACACCCACAAGGGACTTACATATGGCGGATTGGTCATGAGCATTACCATTACAGCGGAAGTTGTCTTGAAAATATTTGAATATTTGATATTTACATTTAAGCAACAGGGAATCGAGAAAATAATATACAAAGCCGTACCGCATATTTATCATTCATATCCCGCAGAAGAAGACCTCTATGCTTTGTTTAGATTTGGAGCGGCAGTAACTGAGCGAAATATATCTTCCGCAATCCTATTGCCTAAAAGTATAGAATATTCAAGGACTCGAAAAAGTGGCATTAAGAAATCTATATCAGAAAATGTATCAGTGGAATATTCTTCGAATTTTGAAGATTTTTGGAAAATTCTTGAAACGAATTTACAAACGAAATACAATAGTACGCCTGTTCATACCATAGAAGAAATCGTTTATTTGAAAGATAAATTTCCACAGAATATACACTTGTATGTGGCCAAAGATAATGACGGATTGGTTCAAGGAGGATGTTTGTTGTTCGAAACAGATAAATTGGTTCATGTTCAATATTCATCAGCAACCGCAAAAGGGAAATCAATCGGGGTCATGGATTGCCTAATTGATTTTGTAATAAACATATATACGCAAAAAGGCAAGACGTATTTTGATTACGGAACATCAAATGAAAACAATGGACTTCTTCTGAATGAAAAATTGATATATCAGAAAGAAGGATTTGGAGCAAGAGGAATTATATATGATATATATGTTGTTAAAATATGATATAAATTAAAAAAAAAGGATTATATTTGTAGCGATATTTTAGCACAGAGATACATTATATATTGGTAGATGCTGGTTAACGGTTATTGTCGTAACGGATGAAAAGATTGTTTTTTCATGCGGATTAATATTTTATTCTAAAAAAATAAGTAGATTTATGTGGGTTTCTAAAGAGAAATTAATTCAATACGTATACCGTTACACTGGTACTAACATATAACATAGACACACAGTTTAAGTTTTTATATATGAAACGAAGTAATTACAAAACAACACTTAGCATATCTGTATTAAGATATATCATAGCTATGATGATAGCTCTGATATTTTCATTTTCTTCTTTCGGCGTTTACGAAATACGAGCTCAAAATGTTAAACGTCCTTCCAAAAAAGGAAATCTGCCATTACCCAAAAATGAACCTAAAAAGATGTCTAAAGAAGAAGCTGAGATAGCTGAAACTCTTTTAAACTTAGGTACTTTAATTGAAATTCAGTCGCCAAATACTCGAGGTTTAGAAATTGATTCTACCGGAGCTTATATTATGGCTAAAGACGTTATAATGGCGAACGCTTTAAAAGCAAAACCTGAAGCAAGTCCGGAAGCTTTGGCTGGGATATCAGGTAAAGAAGAATCTACGAGTGATGACGGAGAATCGGGACAAACTTCCGGACAAGTCAACGTCGAATATGTTGATAGTCTTGCCGCAGAACAACCAATGGATATGAATGCAGGCGACGATGATCTCGTTTATGAATCTTCATCACTTAACCTATCCAAGATTTTGGAAGAATGCACGGTTAATTATGTACCGGAGAGAAATTATCAGATACAAACAGGATTTTTGCTCAAAATACCAAAAGAACTATTCTCAACCAAATGGAGTTTGGCGTTGACTCCCAGAATATTACTTAATGATTCGGCAATCGCGCTAAAACAGATTATACTGAAAGGTACTGAATTTAAGGAAAAGCAGAAAGAATCTTACGCGAATTATGAAAGTTATGTAGGTTCAATTGTTAAGAAAGAAGACTATGACAAAAAGTTCGTGGACTATGCCGGAATTCAGAAAGACCTGAGAGCGCTTCAAGACGTATACTATAATAAATATTATGAAGACTGGGCAAAGCAAATGGCTTTTGAAAAATGGAAAGCAGAAACAATAGACAAGAAAACAAAAGAAGTAGCTAAAAAAGTCGGTCAGCGTAAGGATTTGTATTTTAGAACATTGCGTGATATTCAGGAAGATAAAATGTCTAAACTTGCCAACGGTAAAGACACGACGGGTATCTTTGAACATCACATAAAGAATTTTGAAAAAAAAGCAAAAGATTTACCTGAAAAATTTATTAAGCCCGAAATAACAATTGAAGATGTCCCAAGAGAATTTAAAGAGATATTTCAAATCGGACGTAAATTGGAAGATATAACAAATGGTCATATGACCGATAATGATTCATTAGAAATAGCTCAGAATAGATATTTGTTTGATAAGATTGCGGAAAATGAATATAAAGATTCGACCAGAGAAGATGCGGAAAGAGAAATGATACCATTTCCTTATAATTATGAAGCCTCTTTAGATTCCGTAATGGATGGAGACAAGGATTTTTATTATTATTATCCGAATATGACAAGGGTGATACAAGGTGCAACGACCTATCGTTTAGTACTTGATCGCGAGATTGACGCCTTTCCTAATAACATCTATAAAGTGTCTTCACCCGATACAATGACATATGCCCTTACATCTTTGGCGGATTTGGTTGATCCTAAATTAGTCATAAAAGAAACGAAGATTTATAGGAATATGTTTAATCGCGTACCTATTTATCCCAAATTTGAAACAAATAAGACAGACTTCAAAGCGACGTATTTAGATAATAAAAAATGGATTGAGCAACTCATCAGTGATTACAAAAGTAATGTAGAAGAAAAGAACTTAGTCGTTGATAGCGCTTTGATTCGGGTTTCCGCATCACTTGACGGAAACTTCTATACAAACTATAGCTTATGCGAAAAACGCGGTAAATCATTTAAGAGTTTTATTGCCGATCATGCCTTTCCGATGCTTGACGTGGAAAATAACTTTAGAGTACAACCTGTCGGTGAAGATTGGAAAGAACTTGTGCGTCAGATTAACCGACGTTCAGATATGCCTAACAAGGAAGAGATTTTGGATATGATTTACGCGACTACTGAACCAGATATTACAGAAAGGGAAATTAAAAAGAAATTCAGCAGAGATTTCAAAATAATACAAGATTCTATATATCCTACATTGCGTAAGGTAGAAGTTATATTTTTTATCCACCGTCCTAATATGCAAGAAGAAGAAGGATTTGAATACGCAGAACAACCCGGATATGAAAATGGGCTGAAATTGATGCGAGAGCGTAAATATTGGGATGCTTTGCAAATATTATCACAATATCCCGATTATAATACAGCCGTATGTTTAGCTTCGATGGGACATAATGAAAAAGCTTATGAGGTATTAAATTATTTAAAATCAAGTCCAGACGTTGATTATTTGAAAGCAATTGTTTCATATCGTATGGGTCGTGAATCTGAAGCGATCGAACTTTTACAATCAGCTTGTGAAAAAGATCCTGCTAAAGCGAAACGAGTTCCGTGCGATCCTGAAATAGTATCTTTAATAGATAAATATAATTTGTAACGAAAATAAAATTATAACAAAACTATTGATATATTTGGATACGCAATACTTCGAATTATAATATGAATTTCTAATTGTAATGACAGATATTGTATATATAGATCCCAAAAGAATTACTCACTATACAATGAAATGATAAAGTGAAACCTTTATGAAAAAATATTCTTTTAACGAAAAAACAACCCTTACCGCAATATTTTACATTCCTGCAATCATATTTGTAGTTTTGTTTACTATTGTTTCGTGTTCTTCAACTAAAACAGTGGATGGATCTGATAAAGAAATTGTAGACTTTTCTCATTCATCCCAATTTAGAAAAAAGGGAACGCCATTGGTTAAGCCTCTTTTTATGAGTTCAGAAAGAGCGGATTTTGAATTTCCAAATAAATTCGGGTTTGCTAAAATGTATGGTATTCCGACAACCAGCTTAGAACGCTCTAAATTGGCGCTTCCCGATGAGGACTATCTTCTTCAATTTGTCGTTTTTCCCGGATTTGACGAAGATACGCTTGTCGATGACTCTATTGCGCTCAGATATAAATATTTAGAAGCTTATCCCCATTTGAAAGATGTGGTAACAAAATCAAATATCCGTTTTGCTTCGATACGTAATGGACATGCGAAAGCAGATTTTAATATAACTTTACCTCCGGCCCTTTTGTCGCCAAGATGGAGAGTACTTCTCAGACCAATACTGATTTTAGGAGATTCTGTTTCAAACATGAGGTCGTTATTGATAACAGGTGAGAAATTTGCTCAAAAACAAGATCTGGATGAAATTAATTACGAAAATGTTTTAAAAAGCTTTGCAGATTCCTCAGAATATGATAGTAACCCTTTCTTTGATCATAAAAGACTTGCTAAAGACTTGAAAGGATTAAGTAGAAACTATACGAAGTCATATAATGATGAATGGAAAAGGCAATCTTCATATGAGAAGTGGAAAACAGAATATGAAACTAAGAAAGCGTTGAATGCTTCGCAGCAAGTAGCGGAAATTGAAAAGAAGCGTCAAGAGAATGAAATAAAAGCAAGCCAACGCGTTTTACCAGACTTTGGAGAAGGTGTAGATACCACCGGACTATACGCTCAATATTTGGACGAATACAATGTTGGTCTTGATCCCGAAGCGATTGACCTAAATCCCGAATTGACATTAGATGAAGTTCCAAAACAATATCGAGATATTTTTGAATCGGGACGTACGTTCGATGATATTGAAAGGAATTCGATAACAGATATGGATTCTTTGCTGTTTGCAAAATATAGATATCGATTTGATGAAATCGCGCTTAATGAAGCTGCAATCATACGTGACCCCTCTTTATATAAAGAATTGGTGAAATATCCAAAAGGAGAATACAAAGATTTATATCTCGATACGATAATGGCTGCCGGACCAGAAACAGAATTTCAATATAGATTTAGCCAAAGTTATCCCGTAACTCCCGGTATGGCTTACGTAAGAATGGCTGTCGGGGGAAAAGTAGAAGCAGACGATCTGAGCAGCTATAGAATGCCGGGAAGCGATACATTGACCTATTTCTTTACAGATCTTTCAGCATTGGTTGATTCTACGCTGGCTTATTCAGAAGTGAAATTATTCCGTTCGGTATACGATGAGCAATCAGTGATGCCAAAATATCGCGCCGGAAAATCAGAGCTTGAAATAGATTATATGGATAATAAAGCGCAGGTAGATTCGATTCTTACAGCATATAATAAGAACAGGTACGAAAGAGGATTGATTATAGATAGTGTAATTTTGAAAGCTTACTCATCCCTTGAAGGAGATTATACGTTAAACTTGGAATTGTCTAAAAAACGTAGTGTCGGAATGAAAGAATATCTTAAAAAGGTTTTACCACCCGATGCGAACGTAAATGAAGTCTTCAAGGCAAAATATGAGGGAGAAGACTGGTCAGGACTAAGAGATGAAGTAGAAAAGCATCCGGATATAAGATTTAAAAGTCAAATTTTGAATTTGATTGATAACGCTGTCTATCCAGATGAAACAGAACGCAAAATTGCTCAGAAGTTTGGAGTAGATTATGGTATCATATATTATGATATCTATCCAAGACTGCGTAAAATTGATGTGATCTTTAATATGAGCCGTCCATATATGGGAGTTGCGGATTCAGTTTATAGAGTAGTTAATAATGAGTATTCTTTGGCTTTAGAACATATGAAGAAAAAAAATTATATGGAAGCTTTAGGGATCTTGGCAGCTAAAGGAGATTTTAACACCGCATTATGTTACGCCTCATTAGACCAATTTGGCAAAGCGTATGATGTTTTGAAAACATTAGAACCAAATACGAATGTAGAATATCTATTAGCCATATCAGCATATAATATAGATAAAAAAGAAGAAGCCGTTCAGCATTTATTAAATGCATGTAATCTTGATTTTAGGAAAATTTATCGAATACCCCTCGACATTGAAGCTACAAACTTGATGAATGAATTTGAATTAGAGGATGAATTGAAAACAATTCTCAAGGAAAATCGAGCGATGGGTCTCGAAAATCAAGAATCGGAAGATGAAGAAGATGATGATTTAAATCCTAAAACATACAATCCGGATGATGATGAAAAAGTAGGAAGCAAAATTGATGACGGAGAATTTATAATTGTCAATTAGAAGATAATTCTATATTAAATAAAGAATAAA
>CALYRA010000014.1 GCA_945292135.1 uncultured Dysgonomonas sp. | reverse complement strand
GAAACTAAGCATCGACGATAAGATCAATCTGGTGATTGGAACAGGGATGATTGGTTTTGAGATGCTTTCCGGTTTTGAAGACTTGAATCCAGTAGTCGGGATAAAAGCTGATGAATATATGGTTCCGGGTGCTGCGGGCTCAACGACGCCAATGCCCAAATACGGATTGCCAGCCATAATATTTACAGATGGTCCGGCAGGAGTTCGTATCAGTCCAACACGTAAAGGAACGGATCGTACATTTTACGCAACCGGATTTCCAGTTGGATCGCTATTATCATGTACTTGGGATGTAGAACTGACTGAAGCAATCGGAAAAGCAATCGGAAATGAGGCATTAGAATATGGATCAGATATACAATTAGCGCCCGCATTAAATATAATGAGAAACCCTCTTTGCGGAAGAAACTTCGAATATTACTCTGAAGATCCGGTTGTAGCAGGTAAAATAGCGGCAGCCGTAACAAAAGGGATACAATCAAATGGAGTTGGAGTCTCATTAAAGCATTTCGCAGGTAATAATAGCGAACGCAATCGTATGGGATTAGATGTGCATGTTTCACAACGCGCACTAAGAGAAATATACCTTAGAGGATTCGAAATAGCCGTTAAGGAATCTAATCCTAAAACTATTATGTCATCTTATAATAAACTTAATGGAACATATACATCAGCATCCCATGACCTCTTAACTTCTATATTAAGAAACGAATGGGGATTTAAAGGATTGGTGATGACTGACTGGTTTGGTGGATACGATGGTATTTCAAATTTATCGGACAAAACAGGGAAGACGGATAATGGTGAGAAATATGCTAGTCAACAGATAAAAGCTGGTAACGATCTTTTGATGCCCGGAACAAAACAGCAGTTTGAACAGTTAAAAAAAGATATAAAATCAGGAAAATTAAGCGAGCAGGATCTAAATATATGCGTAAACCGTATACTTGAATTGATATACGATTCACCAAAAATGAAAGGGTATGCCTATTCAAACAATCCGGATTTAAAAGCCCATGCAGAATTGACTAGACAAGCAGCTTCTGAAGGTATGGTATTATTGAAAAATGACGTTTCGGCGCTTCCATTATCAAAAGAAACCAAGAATTTGGCTGTCTTCGGAACACTTTCTTATGATTTTATTGCCGGAGGAACAGGTAGTGGAAATGTTTATAAGGCATATACTGTATCCTTGTTAGAAGGTTTGGCTAATTCAGGTTATATGATAGATAAAAAAATATCTGATGTATATCAGTCATTTGTAAAGAAAGAAAAAGAAAAAATAGAAAAGAAAGTTGGACAAAATGTATTATTGTTGCTTCCGCAAATGCCTCAACCATCTATTAAAGAATCGTTGATAAAAGAAAGCGCGAAAAACAATGATGCGGCGATTATAACAATTGGTCGTAGTTCTGGCGAAATGGATGACAGAGAATTGAATGGAGATTTTTATTTGACAGTAGAAGAACGTAAAATGATAGATCAAGTATCTGAAATTTTCCATGCGCAAGGTAAAAAAGTCATAGTTGTAATAAATGTCGGAGCAGTTATCGAAATGGCTAGTTGGAGAGACAAACCGGATGCGATATTATTATCATGGCTTCCGGGACAAGAGGGTGGAAATTCTGTAGCAGATGTATTATCAGGAAAAGTAAATCCGTCAGGAAAATTGGCAATGACAATACCTGTAAAATATGAAGATGTGCCTTCATCAGAAAATTTCCAAGGAACTCCAATAGAAAAACCAACAAATGTTACATATAATGATGGCATTTATGTAGGTTACCGTTATTATAATACATTTGGCGTTAAACCGGCGTATGAATTTGGATATGGACTTTCATATACTACTTTCGAGTATTCGAATATCAAGATTAGTAATAAGGATTTCAAGCATGAAATGTTTGTAACTGTGGATGTTCGCAATACAGGAAAAGTTGCAGGAAAAGAAATCGTACAGCTTTATCTATCAGCACCAAAAGGTAGCGTAGATAAACCTAACAAAGAATTGAAAGCATTTGCAAAAACAAATTTATTACAACCGGGAGAATCACAAACTCTATACTTCCGATTGAACGAAAAAGATTTAGCTTCGTTTAACCCTCAAAAAATTTCATGGATAGCTGATAAGGGAACGTACTCAATAGAAATAGGATCGTCTTCATTGAATACGAAGCAAACAGCAACATTTACATTATCTAATAGTATAGAAGCTGAAAAAGTGAATGATGTTCTGAATAAAGATATAGATTTTACAGAGCTTAAACACTAAATAATATAATTAATAAAGAGGAAATCAACTTATTAAATTCAAAAAACGGTTAGAGCTGAAAGTTCTAACCGTTTTTTTATTATGATCTAAATCTTTTTTTGAACTGACCATCAATATCAAACATGGTCTGGTAAAAAATAATTTTACGTTTCAAGCATAACTTGTTAAGGATTATTAGAATCAAATCTGATTACAATATTATAACCTATAAAATAAACTTCATAAATCCTTCAAAACGGATACCCTTTTAGAAATACCTCAATTATTTTTCCAATTATATTTATTAAGTTATTTATTTAAAGCCACAAAAGCAAGATATTAAAATATCCTATTTATTACTTTTAACCGCTTTTATTACTAGATACTAAGTTGTTAGTATTTAATCTATATTATTCAATTAGATTATGATACATATTAAACAAATATTGTAATATTTTAAAATTTTAATAAAATAACCTCCATATTCATAGGTATATACTATTCTGAAAATTAATATCTTCTTTGATACAAAATTGGTAAATCCGCTTTTTCATTGAAAAAGTTACATAGGTAATTGTTTAATCTACTTCTAATTGATAGTATCTTGTATTCACCTGATAATTGTGATATTAGGCTTGCTGTCGTTTTTTTCAGCTCAATATGTTCGTTTAGTTGTATTTATATTTCTTTTTGTTAATTATAACACTTGAATTGTTTATTATCTAATAATTGCGACAGGTATTTTTATTTTATCTCCCATACTATCTCTCCATTTTTATCTATGCTCGCAACAATCTTATTACCATGTATGAGTTTATTACCAACAATCATGCGTGATATAGGGCGTCTTAGATAGGTTCTAATCGTTCCCGCTATCTGCCTTGCTCCATACTTCGGCGTAAAGCCTTTCCTGGATAACATTCTTCGGGTATCTTCTTCTATTTCTAGTTCGATACCTTGTTTCTTTAAGGCTTCTTCAAGACTTTGAAGCTGTATGTTAAAGATCTTCAGAAGCATCGTTTCATTGATTGGGGAGAAGGGTACAATCTCCGAAAGTCGAGCCAAAAATTCAGGTCGGAAATATTCTCCCATAACATCCATCAGCTGATTGGTTGTTGGTTTTATTCCGTTGTTGAGTTGTTCGCTGAGCCACTGACTGCCCACATTGGAGGTAAAGAGTATGATCGCGTTCGAAAAGTCGCCTTCTTTGCCTAGACGGTCGTGCAGCTTTCCTTCGTCCATGATTTGAAGGAAAATATCATATACTGACGGATGCGCTTTCTCTATTTCATCAAACAAAACTACGGCATAGGGCTGTTGGCGTATCTTGTTTACAAGCAAACCTCCTTCTTCATACCCTACATAGCCGGGAGGCGCTCCGTACAGTAGGGCTGCCGAATGTTCTTCTTTAAATTCCGACATATCGAAACGGATCATCGCTTTCTCATCATTGAAAAGGACTTCGGCTAATGTTTTGGCTAGCTCGGTTTTTCCTGTTCCTGTCGGTCCTAACAGGAAGAATGAGCCGATAGGTTGGCCTTGTTTGTTCAGCCCGCTACGGGATTCAAGAATCGCATCAACAAGCGATTTGAGGGCGTTGTCCTGCCCTACTACTCTTTTTCGGAGCAAGTCCTCCATATTCAGCAGACGTTCTTTTTCCTGAGCCTGCACTTTACCGATCGGAATGCCTGTCTTGGAGGATATGATGGCGGCGACTTCGTGTTCTTTAATGATTTCTATTTTCTCTTTGGTAAATTCCCTAAGCGTATCCAATGCTTTGTCTATATAGGAGAAAAGTATTTGAGGGTCTTCTATTTCTTTTACGTCGGTTTCGTCGGTTATCACGCCAAGCAATACGGGACTGAGTTTATTCTGCATCGTGAAGTAAAGGAAACGGAGGTCTTCGAGTTTTTCTTCTATCGGTTTTTCTACGCCTGCTTCTATTTCAGCCAGTGATCGGGTCAGGAATTGGATATCTTTATCTGCTGTTTCGTTGACCATTTTGGTCGCTGACATCGCGCGATCCATCAAATCGATAGCTGAATCCGGCAAACGGCGGTCTTTATCATAGCGTTTTGCCAGACGAACGCATGCTTCGATAGCTTCTTTGGTGATATCTAATTGATGAAATTCTTTATAGCGTGTTAGAACGGAATGTATCATCTGTTCGGCGGCAGGCGCGTCGGGTTCGTTGATCTGCAATACTTCAAACCTGCGGCTGAAGGCATGGTCGGGTTCAATCTGCTTACGATATTCGTCTATGGTAGTCGCGCCTATAATAGTCAAATCGCCTTTGGATAGTTCGGGTTTCAAGATATTGGCTGCTCCATTGTTTCCCTGTTTGGGATCGAGCAATACATGTATCTCGTCTATAAACAGAATCGCATTGTCAATGTTGCGTATTTCTTTTATGATATTCTTCAATCGGTCTTCTATCTCTCCTTTATAGGTGGCTCCGGCTATCAATGCTCCGTTATCGAGTTCAAATAGGGATGCGTCTTCTAAGTACGATGGAACGTTTTTGTTAACTATATCATGCGCAAGCCCGTCTACCAAAGCTGTCTTCCCTACTCCCGAATCTCCGATAATCATCACATTGGGCTTGCTTCTGCGACCGAGTATCTCCATCATCATGCGGGTTTCTTTGTCACGACTGACAATACTATGTATTTTCTGATCTAGGGCTAGGGCTGTCTTGTCTATACAGTATTTCATTAGATTGACCATCGGCATGGCTCCGTTTTCTTCGGAGGTTACAAAAGCATTTACTGTATTTGTCGCACCGATACTCCTTATGGTTTCTTTGCCGCTTACATAGAGATCGAAGATATCGTTCTCCCGCAGTGGGAAGGATTTAAGCTGGTCGGTGGTAAATGCTACATTGGGACGGGACAATGCTGCTAATATGCATATGGGATTGATTTCGAGAAGACCTAGTTTCAGGCGTACATTGTCGGCTTCTTCAATGACTGACGGTATTTTGTCGTCAGGTTGTATATCCGCTATAACGCCTGCTTTCGGAAAATCATCAATACGCATTTCTGCCCATTCTTCAAAGTAGCCGAGGTCTTTGTCCATACTACGGATAAAGTCACGCAATCCGACTTCCTTATGCAACAGGGCTTTTAACAGATGGGCTGCTGAATATTTAGCGTTATAGTATTCTCGGGCTACCGACTGTGAAATGCGGATAGCGGTCTTGACTGATTCGTTCAGGTTGATAAAGTCCATATATATTTATCTTTGTTTTATTAATTTACTATTGATTCTTCAAAAGCGGATTCCACTTCAATTGTATAATTATAAGTCTCTGGGGAACGTTTGCGCAGACGCAATAAGAGTTCTTTGACAATGCTTCCTTCTTTTAATGATGCCGCATAGTCTATTTTAGGCGTAAGCTTTATTTCCATCACATTGACAAGTCCTTCTTTAAATCGTTTACTGATTTTCACCTTTTTCATAACGTCTATATCTGTCACATACTGTCCTACTTCTATCCGGCAATAGTTCAATATATCATCTTTGGTTAGTATACGGTCACGCGATGTCAGGTAAAAGCAATTAATGGCTTTAAGGCATTCCGTATCATAGAAGCTGCGAGCTCCCGAACATTCTGTGATTAAAACGGCATTGCTTTTATTCAACGCAGGAATTGTACCTGCCATCAACGATGTGCCGGCTGCTATACCATTAGCTCTTTCGGCTAATGTAGTCCAGTAACGGACTGAGAGACCTTCTGCGTTGTCGTGAAGCAATACTTGCACTTTAGCGACGTCGGCATATTCATTCAACCGGTTCTGTTCTAAGCGATGGTTTTCACTACCAAGTATTGTTGATACGGATTCCTGAACAGCCTGTATGTGTTCACTATCTATTCCGGGAAAAGCGGCCTTTTCATCCTGAATGAGGTCTATCAGTTGCTCCAGATATTCTGCTATTCGGGGATCTTCAATTGCTTTTTTCTGAATGGCTTCCACAGTATATGTACCTTGTTTATTATTTACTGAGTCCTGCAACTTATACTTATTACCGCTTATATCGGTAATATTATCGATGGAAAGGAATTCCTCTCCAATCTCCGATGGCAAGGTAAAAAGGCCTGTCAATTCTATTGCTTCCTGTGTATATGCATTGTATCGTCTGTTGATAACGGGGAAGGCATTCAAAAGTATTCTGAATCTGGATATATCGACAGGATTAAAATGAGGCGAAAATGTCAGGGACAACCAGCAACCACCTTGCAGTTCGGTAAGATGTTCGGGATTCAGGACGCCTTGCAGTTCGGATGGCATCATATCATTATGCAATGTTTTCCGCTCCGAAATATCGAGCGTATAGAAACGATCTTTATAATAATTGAGGATGTCTTGCTCGGCTCTGCCCGGTTGCTCTTTGGGTTTAAGGGGTATACCCTGTTTCATTTCTACAGATTCGCCATGCACAGTCCATCTTATATAATCCATCAGGGAATAATATTCGTGGTTACTGGTGAGATGCGGAAAATCTATATAAAAAAACAAGTCTTTCATCTGTTTGATACTTTCATTGGCTTCTATTCGAAGCCACAACGTATTATAGCTCGCAGGTTTATCGGTATGAGCCGTCAATGTTTTCTCGCCCATATCGTTTACTGACCAAAGGGATTGTCCGAAAAGGATATGGGTTATGGTCATATCGTTCAGCTTTAAGTCCGTTACAGGGGTAAAGACTATCGAGCCGATCCCGCTGTCCTTTAATTCATCGGGAATTTCTTTCAGAAAAAATTCGGTGTACTTTTCAAGTTGATAATGTTTATCGCCAGGACGTATTTGTAATATGGCATGGGACGGACGGATATAGGCAAATTGCGAAGGGGCAAGAATGCGACTAAGCCGTTCGAGTATTGTTGTATCAATATTACTTATGTGGTTGTCAAGCAGATAAAGTTCATTGCATAGTTCTTCTATCAGCATACCCGTCAATGGATTAACATTCGCTATATCATCGGTATCCCACATCAACCGGGCGTAATGGATGATCCTGTTCCTTATCGATTCTCTGCTCTCCATCTTATTGTTTTCGTTATATTATATATTATACTTTCTATTTATGGCAATTGTTTCTTATCTAACCAAAAATAAGCCTGTCCATTAGATTCGAACTTTTCGGCTTCTTCCAACTTCTCTTTCTTCTTTTTGAAATAGATAATTAATGCTTCGAGATCTGCATCGGTTAGTTGTTTTTTCTTTTTCAGGTCTTTAACCGTATATCGCATCAACTCATCACTGTATGTCGGGCAATGGGTAATACGCGCCTGCGCCTCTGCCAGTGTCAGCTTTTTTAGGTGCTTCTTTTTTTGTTTGCAGAGCTTGCAATACTACATCTCTTTCATATACAGTTTATAAAGATGCTTGCGTATTTTATTGGTATTGGCATATCGACCTTCGGTATCGATTGTTTGTGTATTTGTTTTTATTACGGATAGGGAATCAGTTGGTATTGTTACATATTCCATGTTTCCCATTTTCTCTATTTCTTCAAAGATATCATCATCGGGACAGTTGCAGGGTTTACGAGCCTTTTTCTTCTTTGATTTTTCTATATCGATATAATCGACTTCGTATTTAGACAAGGATTCGATAAAGTCTTTGATTTCCTGCATCTCTTTTTCACTCAAAAGTAGTTTATAGGCTATCGTCTGTCTTGTGGAATCCTCAAAAAGGATGGGTTGTGATGGCAGCGACCAACCGGGCTGATCATTCTTAAAGCCGGAGACAAATGTTTTTGGGGGCATGCGGTCTGCTTTCAGTCCATGACGGATAATGAACAAACTATCGAATCGAGTACGGTTATTTCCTGTGGCGGCAAAAGCCGAGGTCATATATTGCGCAAGACTGTTATTGTCCGCCCTGATTTGTTGTATGATGGTATCGACATTATTTGTCAATACTTCCAAAGAAAGGGTTTCGCCTTTCTGCGGAAAGAAGACGCCTCCTTGTGTAATGCTGTTTTCGGGGAAATCAAGGCGATAGCCATTCTTCTGGTCTCCGACCTGAGTGAAATAGTTATCGTAACGTTTTTGTTGGGGCGAAACAAGCAAATCACCTTTGGTCTTGAGCATCTTATCGGAATAGGAGGTTATCATCGATTCGATATTCAACACGAAGTTGTTATAGTTATCCGCTTCTCCCGCATAAACCTGAAAGCCTATCACCCGGCAGTTATTGGAAGCAAGTTTGGTTTCCATGTCTTTGGTTATTTCCTCTGAAGCGTAACCTGTTTCGCCTATTACTACTATAAGGTTGGTGGCTTCGGGATTGTCCTTTAGCAACTCGAAGGCTTTTCCTACATTTCCCCAAGCACGCTTCATATTGATTGTTTTGAGGTCTTTCTTCCGATTGGCTTTATCTGACAGAAAATTAATCAGCCGGGAATAGTCGGAATCCAGTGGCGTATATACGGGATTAAACGAACGAACGGTGGTATCAAAATCAAGCACGCAGGCAAACTGATATTCAAAGTTATCGTCTTTCTCTTCAAACAAGGGTTGCAGGTTTTGAAGGGCATTGACTATCTGCGGAAAATGGTCAATGGTATGTTGTTTCCCGTCAACAACGAATACGACGTTGATGTGTTTGAGCTTTTTTGATATAGAACGGAATTTGCGGTAAGTGATATGCCCGCCGTTGACATTGAAGATATAATTGAGGTTATAATCAAATACGGGAATGTTCAATGCGGTTTTAAATGCGCTTTGATTTTGCTTTTCTCCATAGGAATAGACCGGACTGTATTTAACAGTTTTATATTTTTCGGAGATAACCGAATGATGGTCTAAGGTTTCCTCATCTGCTTGGATAGTTTCTTTTTCATTGAGTTTTAGTCGCAGCTTATATTCGGGAATGCTTTTAATGTCTACATGGAGCGCTTGCCCTATCTCTTGTAACAGACTATTGTCTATCCAGCCCAGAACGTCTTCTTTTATGGTTTGGGGTTTAAGTTCGGTGGCTTTGGCGATGAGCGTATTTTCGCCGTCTTCGGATTGTTTTAACGGGTAAACGATGATATAGACTGTGGCATTGCCTGTTTGTTCTTCCATACTAGGGTCTTTATAAAGCTTAATCGAATCATTGGCAACGTATTTTTCCGGTTCTTTTAGCATAGCGGTATCTCTAATGGCTATGACTTGTTTGTTCTTCATTCCGGTGGATATATCGGTTACGGATTGATAGTTTAGTAAAAGTTTAGATTTGTGTATCCATCCGTAGTATTCGGCTTTTTTATAATCAAGTTTGCCGTTCTTTAGTATGTCAGGGGTATATTTTATGACCTTGAGGTAATCTTTCTTCTTCCCGATAACGAGAAAGGCTTCGAGATAGTCTATGTCTTTAGCTTTGATCTTTCCTCCGGCGTTGTTATATGTGGCATTGTTTGCTCTGTCGGAGTAGACAATCCATGTTTTTTTATTTATGTCGCTCTTAGGGGCTTTAATTTCTCCCCCACAGTAATTCAAGGAATATTCCCTCGGAACTTTCTTTGCGCGGGTAAACCTGTTGACGGGACTACAGGAAGAAAGATATAGCAGTATCGCGATTAACGGAAAAAGGTTAGTTGCGGGTATTTTCATCGGTTAAGTGTTATGTTGTTGTTTCTTTTCTTTGCTAGTTATCAGTTTGTATGATGATCAG
>CALYRA010000013.1 GCA_945292135.1 uncultured Dysgonomonas sp. | reverse complement strand
TTAACTATGAAATGCATGAAATAACAATTAATATAAATATAATAAGTATATTTTTTAAGTTGTAGTATATTATTCAAAAGACTTTAACACAAAACAAATTTCAATTAACCCTTATTTTTCCCTTATGCTTATGACTGCACAATTATGGTTATTCAAATTTGTAAGGCGTAATTATCAATTATTTAAAAATATAAATTTATGTCTGAAGAATCAGTATTTTATCTGGCTATTAAAAAGATACACTTTTAAACTAAATGGTGTATTTAGATGAAAATTATTTTTATTCGATTTCTGAAAATGAATGTGTGTATTTTTGTCTTAGACTATAGCAAAGGAAGGATAAAAAACCTGTTATACACAAGACTATTCCGGGTAAAGCTGAATATTCGCATGAATAACCTTTATTAATAGGAATACCTCCTAAATAAGCTCCCACAGCATTACCGATATTAAATGCTACCTGAATCATTGCGCCGGCTAGCATCTCGCCTCCGGGAGCATTCTTCAGTAGCAAAAATTGTTGGGGAGCTGATACTGCAAACAAGCATCCTGTACCTATAAACATTAGAATCAATGAAATAGCCATAGAATTAGTAGATAAATAAATTGACAACAATGTAATTGCTGCTAACCCTTGAGTTATCGTCCCGATTTTTTGTGGCGAATATTTATCTGATAATCTACCACTTATCAGATTTCCTAATACCATACCCAAACCTGCGAATATCATAACACCTGTCATACTCTCGGTAGAAAATCCAACAACGGTTGTCATCATAGGATTGACATAGCTATACCAACAGAATATCCCGCCATTCCCCATGATTGTAGCAATAATAATTAACCATGGATTTAACTTTTTCAAAAATTTAAATTGCCCTTTAAAGCCTTGATCCGGTAATGGTTGTAATTCGGGTATCCAAACTTTAATACAATAGAAAATAAGAGCGCCGATAGAAGCTATTATAATATAGGTGATAGACCATGAAAAATAATGACTTATAAAAGTACCTAAAGGAACGCCGATTAGATTTGCAATAGTCATACCCGATATCATACCCGCAACAGCTGATGTTCCTTTACCTTCTTTTGCTAGTTTCTCGGCTACAATTGACCCTACGCCAAAATATGCGCCATGCGGTAAGCCTGCTATCAACCTGAAAATAAGATTAACTTCATATCTGGAAGAAAAAGCGAAAAGCAAATTTCCAATAAAATAAATTATAACTAATCCCAATAAAACTTTTTTAAGAGGTAGTTTTCTCGCAATTAAAACCAACATAGGAGCTCCGATAACAACCCCCATAGCATAAGCTGATATCAGATGACCGGCTTGCGTAATACTTATATTTAAATTTTTAGCTATATCCGGGAGTATTCCCATCATGGTAAATTCGGACATACCCAAACCCAAAGTACCCAAAGCTAATGCTATTGTAGATTTTCTCATGCTTAGTTTATGTAAAAACGAATAAAATTATATCAAAAAAATTATCAAAGTTATTAATTCATTTTCAATATTTTATCATAAAAAACTGTTGTCTTTTTACGATGAATTTTAAAAGATTAAACATATTAAATGTTTACAAAATTTTTATAAAGATTCGTCTTAAAAAATTAAAACAAAAATCTGAAAATACATGAATTAACACATTATCAATCTTCTTGATATCATTTAAACATATATTTACGAAGGGATGTTTATAAATTTGCCTCATAAATTAGCGGTATAGGTATAATATTTAGATGCAAAAAGAAAAACAAAATAGATAAATCCCTATTTCTTGTCAATCCTCTAATGTTATTTTTAAGTATGTCTACGATCATTATATACATGGTATAACAACATACGAAGAAGTGATAGAATTTATTATAGATTTATTATTTTTTAATAGTTGAATCATTATTTCGATGAAAAGTTTTCAATGATTAAAATTTCATTTTATCTGTTATATCAACATATAGGATACGTTCATCTCAAACGTCTAATTGTAGTTCGCTTATTTCAAATTGCCTCACTGAGATTAGGTAATAACAAAACGTTCCTTCAAAATTAAAACAATGAAAAAAGTTAATCTTTATATTAATCCTTTTTGTTCCGACATTTATATTTGCCGGATTCGATGATAATAATCCAGATATGGAAGAAACTCCAGGTGGTACTGAAACGCCTGGCTGAGATGGCGAAAATGTAACGCTGGGAAATGGCAAAGCATTGGTCGTATTTTTTAGTCGCTATGGCAATACGGATTTCAGCCCTAATTATGAACTTACGTACGATAACCCTGTGGATGCCATATCATCGACAAGCATCGTAAGGAATCAGCGTAATTTAAGTGGAACAACAGAAGTAGTGGCGGATTTTATTTGCGCTGCGGTAGAAGCCGATAAATATCTGATTCGGACGGAAGCTGTTTATCTGGTGGATTGCGATGCCGTAATCAGTCAAAATCACAGGGAGTATTCCGATAAGTTTTTTCTCCCTCTCAAAGACCAGATAGAAAACAGGGAGCAATACGAAGTTATTTTCGTAGGATACCCTATATGGTCATCCATCACACCGATGGCTTTCCTTTCGTTTCTCAATGAATATGACTTGTTAGGTAAAACCATTCTTCCATTTGCAACACACAACGGATACGGAGCCGGACGTAGCTTTACCGCAGTACGCAATGCCTGCCCCAACTCAACCACATTAGACGGTTTAAGTTTGTCTTCTGCGGATGTTCATACTTCGCAGACTAATATCAATCAATGGATAGATCGCATCGGGGTGAAAGACCTTATCGGCATAGATACCCCAATAAGGGTTACAGCCGGAAATACCGTAATGGATGGCATGTTCTATGGTACAGAACTGGCACGTGAGATAATGGGTATGTTGCCAATAACAGTGAATATGGGTGCATTTGGCGGACTGGAATATTACGGCTTAATGCCCTCCCGTCCTGCTGCTACTGAAGAAGGTCAGCTCAGGTTCGATAACGGGGACATCACCTATTGCCCGCAAAACAATACCATTGCAATTTTTATGTGCAGACCAGCAATCCCAATCTTACCATGCGAGTGATACCGATAGGAGAAGTAACATCCGATCTTTCCGTTTTCGATGAGATGGATTCCAGAGTTGAAATGGTATTCAATAAAGCTCAATAAAAAATCTTAATAAGCCTTTTAGAAATACAATTTGAGCTTTAAGGCAACATGATAATGGGCTTGTGGTCGTAATTTTGTAAATACAAGTAAACAAGTCTTTAACTAATTAAAAATAGAAAAATATGGCTAAGTTATTATTTATAGGAGGATTCGGAGTGCAGGAAATTATTTTCACTGCCCTGATAGTATTACTTTTTTTCGGAGGAAAGAAAATCCCCGAATTGATGAAAGGTTTAGGTAAAGGGGTAAAGAGTTATAAGGATGGTATAAACGGTGTGAATGCCGAAGCCACTAAAGAAACCGAGCCGGGACAACAAATAGAAAGCGATAATAAATAAGCATCGGCATGACAAGTAAATCGCTAACTATTTGTGAACATCTGGACGAACTTCGTTCATCATTAATAAAGATATCTATCGCCACTGTAATATTCGGCGCTTTTGCCTTCATGATGAAAGAAGAATTGTTTGGGATTGTCCTTGCTCCCAAAAATGACGGCTTTATAAAGTACAGTATTTTCAAGTCGTTCAGCAACCTGTTTTCAACACAAACGGAAGATACCGACATTTTTGTACAGTTAATAAATACTGGATTAGCCGAACAATTTAAAATACATATTGAGGTAGCGATGTGCATACGTTCATCCGTGAGAATTTTAATAAGAAAAAGAATAACCGGAATAATAACCCGTGAGAGAGCTTCTTTCTTTTTTGTTCATAGCTGATTTTTTGAATGAGAAAGTCCATACTGTCGGGATGACAGGCACGGACTTTCGTTTTTAATGCAATAAAAATAATTTTCTTTTTAACACAGGAAAATTTCTGTTTAAAGCCTTATTAGCCCGTACGTATAAATTTTAAAAGGAAGATAACTAACCTCACTATAATATGCTGACAAATCGTTACCTTTGCATTATGATTAAAGAAGATCAGGAAATAAGGAATCCGATTGAGAATGGGAATCATTCCTCCTATGCCAATGGGCTTGGAGAAAGATACTCATCGACTGACTCAGTGGGTTCCCAAAAAGAAAAGGGACAGTTTTTTACTCCCATTGAAATCGCCAATTTTATGGGAAAGCAAATTGTTACTAATAGAACATCCATATCAATATTAGATCTGGGAAGTGGAATAGGAATACTTTCATGTAGCCTTATTGAGAACATTACTAAACAAAACTTTATAAGAAATATAAAGCTGGTAGTTTATGAAATAGATACTGCTGTACTTAAATATACTAAACAAGCATTAGAATACCTCAAACAATATCTTAATCAAAAAGGAATTGAATTATCTTATGTCATAAACAGTAAAGATTTTGTTTTAAGCAATTATCAGGCACTAGATTTACAACCGCAAGTGAATGGCGGATGAAATTGAAAAATTCGATATAATTATCTCTAATTCGCCTTATTTTAAGTTATCAAAAGAGGATATCAGAGTAAAGGTTTCACAATCCATAATTAATGGTCAACCAAATATATATTCCCTTTTTATGGCTATCACATTTTGCTTGTTAAATGATGATGGACAATTAATTTTTATAGTACCCCGTAGTTTTATATCAGGAAGATATTTCAGACTTTTCAGAAATTTCTTTTTGAATAATATTCAGATATCATACATTCACTTATTTAATACTCGTAAAGATACTTTTTCAAAAGATAATGTATTACAAGAAACTTTAATTCTAAAAGGAAAAAAGAAAATTGTATCAGATACAGATAATTTAATAACTATATCTTCAAGTCAAGGTATAAATGATCTTTCCACACCGAAGAAAAAATCTAATCTGTTAGAGGATTTAACTGATACGGATTCTGTAGAAAAAATCATTCACTTACCTGTAAATAATGAAGAAGAAGATATTATTAAGTTATTCAAAACATGGAAAGGGAGTCTAAATAAATATGATATTCAAATATCTACTGCGCCGGTTGTATCTTTTCGTTCAGAAGAATTTTTGTTTAAAATCCATAAACGGATAGCGCACCATTATTTTGGCTTCATAATGTTATAAAAATGTTGGCGGATCATCCCGTTAATCGAAAAGATAAAAAGCAATATTTGATGATTACACAAGCATCCAAAGCTATCCTCTTACCCAATAAGAATTATGTTTTTCTTCGGCGCTTCAGTTCAAAAGATGATAAGAGCCGATTAATTGCAGCACTTTATTTTTGTAGTACCTCTAAAGCTAACTTTATTGGTGTTGAAAATAAATTAAACTACATTTACCGACCTAAAAGATATTTGGAGAAGGTTGAAACGATGGGTATATCTGCATTATTGAATAGTGATCTGTTCGATACTTACTTTAGGACATTTAACGGAAATGTAAATGTAAGTGCTACCGAATTACGGGAAATGCCTATGTCTCTATTGGAGATTATTAAGGAAATTGGGAAACAGCTTGTTTTAAAGAATGATTTTTCCATTGAAAATGTAAATGAAATAGTAAATAGTTTTTTCAAAATATTATATGAATTTATTTATGAGTAAAATAGATGAAGCTCAGGAAATACTAAAAGCATTAGGATTACCTGTTGCCCAACAAAATGAAATGTCTGCATTAACATTACTTGCTTTATGTGATATAAAAGAAAATAGTAATTAGTCTGATGCGACACGGCAAAGTATGGGTGTTACCAAAGAGGTAATGACTTTTGTGAATGAAAATTACAAAAAAGCTCAACCTTAAGCGCCTAATACGAGTGAAACATTTCGTAGACAGGTATTAAATCAAGTTAGTTCAGGCAAGAGTAGTAGATTATAATCCCGACATACCTGATTTACCCGTAAATAGTCCGAGAGCTCACTATGCTATAAGTAAAGAAGCCTTAGAAGTAATCAAATCCTACGGTTCTGCCGAATGGGATGATAAATTATCTAAGTTTATCAGTTCCGTCGGAAAATTAAGTGAGATATATGATAAAGCAAGGGAAATGCAAATGATTCCCGTAGTAATTGAAGGCAAAGAATATAAATTGTCTGCAGGAAAGCATAATGTCATTCAAGCTGCTGTAATAGAAGAATTTGTTCCATGTTTTTCTCCAGGAGCTAAAGTTCTTTATATCGGAGATACGGCAAAAAAAAATTTATTTGTAGATTCAAAAGGGTTAGAAGAAATAGGAATACCTATAACTGAACATAGTATATTACCTGATATCGTAATTTATGATAAAGATAAAGAATGGTTATTTCTCATAGAAGTAGTTACATCCCACGGGCCAGTTTCCCCAAAAAGAGTTCTTAAAATGGAAGAATTTCTGGTCAACTGCAAAATTGGTAAAGTGTATGTTACCGCTTTTTCTGATAAAACAGAATTTAGAAAACACGTTGCTGATATTGCATGGGAAACGGAGGTTTGGATAGCTGATAACCCTAATCACATGATTCACTTTAATGGAGATAGGTTTATCGGGCAAGATAAAATATAGATTTATTATGAAGAAAAGGTTGTTCTAATTTATATGTAAGAACAAACCTTTTTTATTATAGTTTAAAACCTTTCGATGGCTCCTTCTTCTCCACCTTTGGTGAACTTCCACCCACCGAGCCAATAATCAGCCTGTCGCCCATTATCTCCTTGACTTCCTTCAAAGTGGCCGGCATGGGTGCATCTTGCTGAACAGGCGAAGATACTTTCTGCTTTTGTGCTGTATCTGTAACTTCTTCACCGTTTTCAATCGGTTTCAGTGTGAGTTGAATTTCCCTGTCGAGTTTGATTAATTCCTCTTTCAGTTCCTTCAGCTCCGGCTCTTTGCAGAATGTACTTTCAACTACCTCTTTTAAAATCGGGATATCCTTTTCCATCTTGGCATTATCCGCCTGGTACCTTTCCAACATTTGGGGCATGGCTTCGAGAGCATTGAGAAAGTTTTGGGCTGCCGTCTTCGGATCGGTGGCCATAACGTCGTGATTGTAGTTGTACAGAATCTCTCCTTCGCTTTTAACAAAGAAGCGGTTTTGTTTCACATCAAATCCCTCTTTGTTGGTTGTATCGGTTTTTACCAAAAGATTGAATCCATACAACGTACCGATTTTATCATACAGTCCGTAGGTTTGTGCCTTTTCCGCAATTCATTCAGTTTCAACCCGATTAACTTCGGGTTGCTGCCTTCCACGCCATTGAGCATTACAGGATTGAGTTTGGTGCCATCAGGTGCGGTCTGAACTTTGGAATTAAAGGCTTCCATATCTTTATTGATACGACCTATAAAAGCGTTGTTCTTATTCACATCAGCCATAATGATTTCCAGTTTATGACGGGATGGTGACTTGCCACGGATAAAAGATTGCTTCTTACTTTCCAGAGAAGTGATTTTCTTTTCCAGCCGCGCCTTTTCTAATAGGTCGGTATTACCCGAAAGAATAGCTACATATTCGCTAAAGTTCATGCCGCCTTTTTCGTCCATTGAACCCTCGTCGATGGTACGGCTACCCAGGGAGTTATTTTTTACTGACGTATGAAAGCTGTTTGTTATGCAGTAATCCTAATTCATACGCATCAAGCGATTTTTCCAAAGCATAGATAATTACATTCACTTTGTTAACCGCGTACAGTTTGGCAATCTCGTTGCCCTTTCGTATTACCCTTCCGTCTCGTTGCTTTAAATCCGATGGTCGCCACGGAGCATCGAGGTGGTGAATAGCCACGCACCGCTTTTGTGCGTTTACACCTGTTTCCAACATTTCGGTAGAGCCGAACAGTACCCGGATTCGTCCGTCGTTCATATCCTGTATCATGGCTTTACGGGCACGGTCAGTCTTTGCCTCCTGAATGAAGCGTATTTCGTTAGCAGGGACTCCGTAGTCATCCACCAGTTTACGCTTAACCTCGGAGCTGGGATTATATTTACCGGGCTTATAAGTACTCTAAATCAGAAAACACAAATTGAGTAGCTTTATGCTCGTTAAAATTACGGTAATAGTCCGCTACCATCTTCGCCACATGGGAAGCTTTGTTATCGATATTATCGCCATATTTCACAGGATCAATGAGCCGTATATCGAGCGATATTTTACGGGCATAATCCATTACAATGTGCATCTTTGCTTTTTCTTCGCTTTTGGATAACTTGGGACGTCCCAATAATTCGGCATTTCAGGTTTTGGCAAATTCAACCAACTTGCCAATAAACTTCTGCTGACCCGGTGTAGGCGGGATATTGTGCAGAATTTCATTCTTTGCCGGTCGGTCGATACCAATATCCTGCGCAGAGTGATAATCGGTTATTTCGGCATAGAAAGCGGCAGTTTAGGTACTTTAATAAAATATCGGAAGCATTCTTTCTGTACGATTTCATTCGTTACCGAAAACGTATAATCAATGTTTTTCTTGGCAAATATGGCTGCCCAAGCATCAAAGGTGGTAATACCTTGTCTTTCCAGTTCATTCGGGCGGAGATATTTAAAAAGCAAATATAATTCCGTGAGTGAATTGGGAATGGTTGTACCCGAAAGGAAAGTAGCACCTAAATCTTTTCCGGTGCGTTCTTGAATGGTACGAAGAGCAAAAAGCATATTTAATGCTCTTTGGGAACCTTCCGCATTACCCAATCCAGCTACACGGTCGTGTCGGTTGGTAAAGGTTAGGTTTTTGAAGCGGTGCGATTCATCAACATAGAGGTGGTCAATACCCATCAGTCGGAAGTCCACCGTATCATCCTTGCGGTTTTCAATCTGATAAGTTATGTTTTCAAGTTTTGCTGTGAGATTGAGTTGCCGCTTCACTAATCCCTTTTCCATCGCACGGGAAATCTCCTTACCTTGTGCCCGTAATACTTCGAGATTTTCTTCCACGCTGTCGAGTTCAGCCTGCAAATTCTCCTGTTGTATTTCGGGTGACTGCGGTATCATGCCGAACTGTTCATGTGTTAAAATGATGGCATCCCAGTTGTTGTTCATCATCTCGTTAAAGATTCTTGCCCGTTTTGCAGGGGTAAAATCTTCTTTGCCCGGATAAATATTCTTGCATTTGGATAAGCGGTACACTAGGTCTGTGCTATTTCATGTACATTTGCTTTGAGTGCGGTAATTACTGGTTTATTGACTAAACCTAGTTGTTTCTTTTCAAAGGAACTAACACACATGATTAGCGTTTAACCTCCGCCGACATCATGGTCTATGATACCTCCACCGTTAAGAATATCCATCCAAACGGCATCCTTTTGGCTCTTATAAAGGTCGGGAATACCCAAACCCCGTAAATCAAGTCCGGGGAAAGTCTGGTGGTTGCCGTCATAATCGGGACGGACAAAACAGTTGAATGTCCGGTTGTAGTTATCCGCAAGCCTGTCTTTAAACTCGGCAGATTGTTCACTGAGCCAGTCATTAAAACCGTTCTTGATTTCATCTATCTTCGTATTGGCAAGCTCTATGGCTTAGGAATCACGCACTTTTACTTCTTTCAGTTCGCCGTCAATCATCTTGGTTACCTTCTTGGTAATATCGTGCGAAGTGTTGTGCATGGCGTGCTTCATCAAAGCAATGCCATTGAAAGTACGGCTTTGTGATTTTACCGCAAATTGCTCGGTTATTTTCACATTGCTGCCCAATGCTTTTAAGGTAAATTCATCCCTGCTGGCGGCATAATGAATAGATACGTCCGTATCAAAAAGATATGTAGCGAATTTGCTGTAAATACCCGCAGGAATCCACCGCTCTCCGAAATTGAAATCTAAGTCCTCAAATGGAATAGGACGTGGGGTTGCTTCCCGAAGAGCTGCCAGTGATTCTTTGGCTTGCTCATGATCGGGGTGCGTTTCCAGATAGTTTTCTACATAATCGGCTTTGGCAATGACGTTGCCGCTGATAAACTTGTCTTTTATTTCATACTCCGAAATCATCGGGTTGAAATAGATATCGCCTTTGAGTTCCTGCAACATATCTTCGGGCTCCCTGTCTGATAGGGTTGCCATGCATTCAAGATTTATCCCTGCATATTTCTTCAGAGAGGCTACAAGTGCTTCTTTGGGTATATCTGCATGGGTAATCTCATTGGGATTAAACGCCACAGGCTGCTGAAAAATATCGGCTTTGGTAGCCAGACA
>CALYRA010000012.1 GCA_945292135.1 uncultured Dysgonomonas sp. | reverse complement strand
AAACCGACTGTAACAAAGAATTGGAACGCTTGGAACAAATCAAACAACAAGAAACGATAATCATAAAAACGGATTGAACAAATGATAATACTGCCCATACTCATCCTTCTGTATATAATAGCCCTGATAACGTCTATAAAATCAGCAAAAGAGATAGACTGAACGCTACGTTGCAGACGATATACCAAAACAAAATTAATCTCAAGACGTTGAGAGCTGCATTCCTTCGGGTGGCAGTAAAACGCAAGATCTTTAATCTTATTTACTAACTCCCGACCTATTTTGAATAAAATAGCATGCTGAAGAGCAAACAGGTGCAGGCATAAAACCAAAACACCCCTTCCCCGACAAGGCACATAACAATCGGGGAGGAAAACAAGAAACCCTAACACACTATATATATGACTACTGCCAACCAACTTACTAAAGACCATTGATTTCTAAACGCAGTAGTCAGGAGCATAAAGACAGCCTTTCGCCAACAGCGGTTGGATGTGCGGATGATTTTACCGCAATGCTTTCAGGTTATTTTTCATATTCATTTTTACTCCGGCATTGAAGAAAATTAGCATTTATAATACCCGAATCTTTTTCATATTCAAACAGCTTGTGAAAGCTTAAATAAGCCATACCAATTCAATGTCGGAGTTTTTTAAAAAAGAGTATGAATAACAACAATATAATAACGAAACGAACAGCCAGGCGCAACCCGTTCAAACGCAATTACCCATTAAATGGAATAAAAAAAAGCGTTCAAGACCGGACATCGTACGTCAAAAGATAAAAAAGGGGCGAAACGGCAATAGCTTAGAAGTCATAAACGCAAAAGACGCCTTCGACAAACAATCCTATATATCAGACGTATCAGCGAGAAAAAGAATTAAAAACAAAATAAAAATAAAGACATGAAGAAGAAAGACAAAAATCAGAACCGAGAATAATGGCAAGAACAAATAAAAAGAACAAAACAACCGTAAACATAACAGTTTCAAGCCATTTACGAACCGCGCAATCATAGAGATAAATATGACGAAAAAGCATCCGCCGACGCCGTAAAAAAAATCTCTTTCAACAACTGACAACTAACCCGTCAGATGAAACCCCGATAGCGAACCCTCTGAAAACAAAACAAACAAAAAACCAATTGAACAAACCATCACCCGAAAACGGGAAAGACAATAACCCGACCATTTAGTTTAAACTAAAAATTAACATATGAAAAAAGACAGCTTTATATTGTACAAATCGTTTTACGAGCCTTTAAAAATGCTATCTGAAAAACAATTGGGAAAACTGTTTAAGGCGATTTTCGAATACCAAATAAGCGGCAAAACCGAAGTTGATTATGACATCCAAATGGCATTTGCTTTCATTAAAAATCAATTGGACATTGATTACGGCAAATACGAAGAGAAAGTAAAAAAGAACTCCGACAATGGACGCAAAGGAGGTAGACCGCCCAAAACAGACAAACAAGAAGAAAAAGCGGACGCTAAAAATAAAAGCCAAAAAAGCGAACACCAGAACGATAAAGCGAAAAAAGCCTATAATGATAATGAATATGATAATGAAAATGAAAATGAAAATGTAGATGATTTAAACAGTAATTCTAACGAATTACAATGTGAGACTTCACAGCCTCACGCCGAAACAATCAATTACCGGTCGCTCGTCGATTTTTTCAATTCAGAAACAAAAGGCGTATTCGGTACGATACAACAAAACCTGTCAGATAAACGAAAAAGCATGATACGCGCCCGCATTCGCGAACACGGAAAAAAAATGTTTGAACAAGCTATCAAAAAAGCATCCCGAAGCGATTATCTGAAAAGCGGAAAATTCAATTGCACATTCGATTGGATAATCAAACCTACGAATTTTGAAAAAATATTATCAGGAAACTATGACAACAAAAATAGGACGTCTAATCAGGGAGCAGGACTCGATGAAGACTTCACAAGAAATGTCCTTGAAGGATACGCGAGAGGAATCTTTGAAAAGCAACAAGGATGAATATTCGGTCAGCGCGTACAAAGGAACATTGGAACCCACCGTTTTGGGGCAAAACATGAACAAACTTAAAGTATCGTTTCCCAAAATGTCAAGCGAGTTTTTTAACGTCCTCGCCGAAAGAATCGTCGCCAACGGATTCACGAACGAACGCCTCAAAGACGCCGTCAACCATGTATTAGATAACTTTCAATACAAAGAACTGACAATATCAGATATCGTAAAATTCGACAAAAGAGTCAAATTATATACCTACAACGAAGTCTGCGTGTTGGTTACCAAAAATCAGGCGTCATTCGAAGACTTTGAAGTCAAACGGATAAACGGCAGTTATTTCAGAATTAAAAAAACTGACATTCAGACAGCAACCAAATAAGCAAAAAAAATCAATTTATCATGCTTTTATTTAATCGGAACAAAACTAATAAAGGGAAAAAATATATTAAAAAATCAAGCGTAGACGCCGTTTTCGCTATCGAAGCCGAAAATTTCAACGAGTGGTTTTCCGCCAATTGCGAAAAAATAAAGAACTATCTGACTACGAGAAAAAGTTTTGACAGCGATTCTTTTACCGAATGTTATTTAAAAATGTATGAAAATATACTATTTAAAGGTACCGAAATAAAAGACTACCGTTCATATTTCGTCAGAGCCTATTATACACTGTTGATGGTAAATAAAGCAGGGCAAAATATACTTTGCGAGCTCCAACCCTATCACGACAAAGAAACAACCGACCCCGACGTATTCAACGAAACGGAAAACGCTCACAAAGAATTGGAAGAAAAGATAATGAATTACGTTTATAAAAATTACCCCATACAACATTTTGAAATATTTAAAATGTACGTCAATCTGAAACCGAATATCAGTTATAAAAAACTATCCACAATAATAAAACTAAAAGAAGGAACAATAAAAAACATAGTCTCCAACATAAGAAAAGACATCTCAAACAATAAATCCTTTACGTCAAAACGAAAAGAAATAACAGGCTGACAGCGCATAACATTGCGATAACGGCAGCAATACAAAACCCACTTTCGATTACGAAGAACAAAAAAAAATGTCTAATAAGATATATCATTAACAAAAAAATATATGGATTCAATTACAATATTAGCAGCAACGATTTTAGTGATTATCACATCATTTGTTTTCGGCGAATCATTACCCTTGAAACTTCCGCTTTTAAGCCCGTTTTTCGATCGGAAACCCTTCAATTGCAGACCATGCTTTACATTTCATCTAACTTGGATAGGCATGACCATAATATCCGTTTTGTCAGGAAAGATGCTTTTGCTTTTCATAGGCTTTATTGCGGCATTCTTAATATATATAGCGATAAGTATTATCGAAAAATCAAAAATTGAACAATAACAGAACAAACAATTAAAAACCCCCAATAATTAAAACGTAAAAAATATGAATAACGATATTACAGAAACAAACGATACCATAAAAACAAAAACCGATTCCGATTTGGAAAACCTGAAAAAAGAAGTAAAAGAACTGGTTGCCTATACCAAAAGCACCCATAGATACAGCATGAGTAATATTTACAGATTGTACAATAATGTTTTCGGTAAAAAAGAAACCCCGCAATCTTGCGCAAGCTGCCTGATACGCAAAATAAAAGAACTTACCACATGGTTGGAAGAACAAGAAGAAGCGCCAAATTTCGACAAACGGGAATCGGAAGGAAAAACTCCCGATCGCGGGCAATCGGACAACAACGTTCAAGAACAACCGCAGAAAAGAAAAGGACGAAAAAGAAAGGACGCTTAAAATCAGATTAAGAAAACAAAACAGATAAAACGATGAATAGCTTAAACGACAAGCAGGAAATGTTTTGTAGAGAATATATAAAAGATCTCAACGCTACGCAAGCAGCCATAAGAGCAGGTTACAGCGCTAAAACAGCGGGCTCGATCGCAAACAGGCTGCTGGCAAAAGTCGCCGTACAAACTCGTATAAACGCCTTAAAAGACCAAAGAATCGAAGAAGTAAAGATAGACGCCAATTACGTCTTGAAACGATTGGTCGAAATTGACGAACTCGACATTGCCGATTTGCTCGATGATAAAGGAAACCTCTTGCCAATACCTCAATGGTCGAAAGCATGGCGAACATCTGTCAACGCAATAGACATAGCAAAATTAAAAAAAGATGACGATATAGAATCGCTGCTAAAAAAAATCAAATTGCCCGACAAGCTCAAAAATTTAGAATTAATAGGCAAACACGCCACCGTTTTAGCCTTTAAAGATAAATTAGAGTTGACAGGTAAAGACGGAAAAGAGTTGATTGTCGAAGTTTTAAGCCAAAAAGCCAAAGACGAAATAGAATCGCTCAAGAAAAAATTAGGATAGCTGATTATTCATAGATATTGAATTACCATTTTTTATTTGATTCTCATAAAAAAGCTTTGCGGCGACGCAAGGCTTTTTTTATCGGCGGACAGCGTAACGCATATCCGCCCTGCCAACCACGCATTACAACAAAACATCGGCAATCAAAACGAAACTAAACTCACCTAACTCCGCCTCAAACATTCATTTTCAAATTAGCCTCACCCCCCAAAAAAACTTTTGGATAAGAATCATATATTCTTGTAACAAAATGAATTATAAACGTATAAACGCTGCTTCATTTGAAGACAACAATTATGTAATTGTTAAAGCCTTTCCTTTTACAAACAAAAAATAAATTAATAAAGATAAACCATCAGAAGCTTTTGTTTTATTGGTAAATAATATGAATTCAACAATTGACGCATTGGAAAAAACAGTTAAAGAAGGTAGTTTATCTATAGAAAACGAAGATTGGTAAAACGATAAAAAACAAAATCAGATTCAACAATCGGGATTATCCTTTCAAAATATTTTGAAGATAAAATTTGTAATTAAGTAATAGTCGGAATTTTGTAATGACTGATACATTAAGAAGTTATATATACAAAAATAGAATATTGACATAATATTAATTTTTTTTATATATTTTTTGGTCAATCTTAAATAAAATTTAGTCTGAATATGAAAAAGTTATTTTACATTTTGCTGTTTTCGGCGCTCGCGTTCAGCGCTTATTCGTGTGGAAGTGACGACGACGATGACAACTATGACAAACCTACCAATAATGAAGAAGTCTTAGAATTTGACGATTGGAATGATAAGAAAAGTCCTAATTATAAACCCGAAGGTTATAACCCTATAGAGGGCGAATGGTTGGAATATGGTCCGAAAGTACCAACTGTTAAAATCGTATTTACAAAAGATTTCAGACATATGTACTCTCATTTAATAGCAGATGGCGTGTGGTCAGATCTTTCTGACGGCGGAATTTATAAAATTAACGATAAAGAATATAAAGACGTCAGAGAAAACGCAGTAACAGAATGGGTTATAAAAAAATACGGTGATAAGACTCTGTTAACTTTAGGTCATTCGGTAAGTCAATATTATAAAAAATAAAAAAGGGAGGATTAATTCCTCCTTTCTTTTAGTTATATCTTTCTAATAAGCTTCTGCTTGACTCCCCTCTTTCCGTTTAAAAGTTGTCACTTTACACAAACAATAATTTGTTTTCTGATATTATCGCGTTCTAACAACTATTACGGACTTATTGGATTTTCGTATTAACTACAATTAAATTTTTTATATATTCGCTTGTCAATCTTAAATAAAACTCAATCCAAATATGAAAAAGTTATTTTATATATTGCTGTTTGCGACGCTTACATTTGGCGCTTATTCGTGTGGGAGTGACGACGACAATGAGCCGCCTCTTGAATTTGACGACTGGAACGATAAGAGAAGCCCCAATTACAAACCCGAAGGTTATAACCCTATAGAAGGAGAATGGCTTGAATTAGGACCACCTAATCCAATTTTTATGAGGATCTATAATAAAGATTTTAAAGAGTTATATTGTACAAAAAGCGACAATGGAAAATGGAATGAACCCCGTACTTTAGGAACTTATAAAATAAACGATAAAGAATTTAAACAAGACGATAATTATGTGATTAAATGGAATATAACAGTAAAAGATGGGCGAAAAAGATTGACATTAACTTTTATGGATAATACTATAAGATATTACAAGGAAAAAAGGAAGGAGGATTAAAACCTCCTTTCTTTTAATTATATCTTTCTAATAAGTTTCAGCTTGGCTCTCCTGTTTCCGTATAACAGTTGTCACTTTACATAAACAATAATTTGTTCTCTGATATTGTTGCGTTCTAACAACTATTACGGACTTATATGATGTTTGTTTTAACTATAAATAATTCTGTCAGTAGATATTACAGAGAATAAAATAGAATCAATATTGATTTTTTTTATATATTTGTCAAAATTAAAATAAAACTCGATCCAAATATGAAAAAGTTATTTTATATATTACTGTTTACGACGCTTACATTTGGCGCTTATTCGTGTGGGAGTGACCACGAAAATGAGCCGCCTCTTGAATTTGACGACTGGAACGATAAAAGAAGCCCCAATTACAAACCCGAAGGTTATAACCCTTTAGAAGGAGAATGGCTCGAACAAGGACCACCAAATCCAATTTTTAAAATGATATTTACAAAAGATTTTAAAGAGCTAATTTGTACAAAAAGCGACTATGGATATTGGAATGAACCTGATATTTTAGGAACTTATAAAATAAACGACAAAGAATTTAAAAGAGACGATAATAAAATAATAGAATGGTCTATATCACAAAATGGTAAAAGAAAGATATTAGTATTGACTTTAGGTGGTTCTGTAGTTAAATACTATAGAGAATAAAGAAAGGAGGTTTTGAACCTCCTTTCTTTTTAATTATATCTTTCTAATAAGCTTTAGTTTGGCTCTCCTGTTTCCGTATGGATCGTAATTATCTATTTCCGCCGGATAATACAAGTCGCCGTTGAAACGAACCAGGCTGTAAGGCAGTTTGGCGTATTCGTCGGGCGTTAAATAGCATTCTATTTCAGTATAACAATTATCACTATCCACAAACAATGTGTAAAAATTTCTTAATATCGAAAATGTTTCGTTATGATAATCCAGCTTAATATTATTCGCTAATTCGTTTTTAACCTTTGCCACTTTCAATTCGCCATCCTTGAATCCGCTGACCTTAATAACACCGTCTTTATACCAAAATCTTTGAGGTTTGCTTATATACCATTTCTTTTGCATTTCGTCGTAATCCCTCGTACTTTCAAGCTTCCATACTTCATGGTCTGATATAACAGGAGCCTTAAAAAAATCTTTTTCGTCAGAGTCATACAATTGTTTATACCAACAATATGAAAAATTTGAATTCTGTTCCAGCTTTTTGCCGCTCAAAACTCCCGTTTTATACTCTCCCCCTCCGTTCTCATTGGTTTCATAATATCCTTGTTCCTCTTCATCAATGGTAAACCCAAGGGCGTAAGAAAACGGTAAATTCAAATCTAAATTTGTTCGAAGGTTCTGATGTGTTTTAACATCTATTACGGACTTATTGGATGTTTGCCTGACCTGTTTTATATTTAATTCAAAATTCTTTAATCCCGTTTGCGATAATGTCAGATTGAACGCCTTACAGAAGTTGCTTAGCCAATCGTCTATTTTCTCATCGCTGGGTAAAAACTTTGTAAGGTTTAAATTATCTGCCAAAAAGTCGCTTTTTTCGTTATCTTCAGAATAGGGAATTGTATCTCCTTTAGAACCTCCCGTTTCATTTAAAAAGCTAAACAACCAGTCTTCATTATCCTTGAAGGGTTCTAACGTCAAATCGACGGTTACGGTGTGTGCGGTAGCCGCATTGCCATAACCGGAATGATTCACATTGGAGCATTGATCCACAATAGACAGCCTCTCTCCCTTTTTTAAGTACATCAGCATTTCCATCTTTCCTTCGCCTGTTGTTTTATCGTTTATTTTGGCGTAGGGTTCGGCAGAATCCATTTTAACTTTGTACATACCGGATTGCTTATATGCTATTTTGCCGTCTTCATTTATATAAGCCTGATAATAACCGTTGTTTTTTGTAGCCGCCGTGGTAAAATCTATATTTTCATTATTCCACGACAAACCGCTTTTGATGGCTATAGGGTTACACTTGTTTGTTTTGTCGTCGCCATCACCTACAGGGCTTGAACTATTACCAAAAGATATACCACAAACAAGCCTGCCGTTTTGTTCGGCGTCTATAAACATTGTCTTCCCGGATTGAGGAAAATATTTGGGAAAGTTTTCCGTTTTGGATTTGTCAAAATTATCATTTTGGTTAATTTGAGGCGAATAAAAGCCTCTGTCTATTACCATCTTGGTAAAATCAAACTCACCTTCGCCTTTGTCTCTGATTAGTTTTATTTCGTATAGAGCGTTGCCTAAATAAGTATCCTTTTCCTCTTTCGTCGTATCCTTTCCTTCTTTCCATTTTGCGCTAACGACTCTTACCTTTTTTCCGTTGCCGGCGTACTGCCCCCAATATTTGTTCGAATCATCTAATTCAATTTTTGTATTCAATTTTATTTTATATACTGCAGTACAGGGTACTATTATGCCGTACCTTGTATATGACGTATTGAAGTCTTTTATATTTGTTTTTAATATATTGTTACCATCATCGCTTTTAATATTTACTTTACTATTCACGGCGCTCAACAATTCCGTGGTATGCAATTTGTTAACAATCGGCGTAGGCTCAATATTGTCTTTTTCTGTATTTTCATTCCTGAAATTGGAATAGGTAACACTTAAATCTATCTTTCCGTTCCTTGCGTAATTCCAAACCATTTCATAGTCGGCAGGATTTTTATAAGAAACATACAGTTTGGATAACCTTTCGTCGCCGAAAGCGGTACCGCTTATATTATAACCTTCCCTTTCAAATATATTTCGAATCATCTGCAGGCAGTTGACCGATGGGGGCAAGTCGTCCATTCCCAATCTTACCGTATCATCCCATATATTCTTAGGTGAATATAAATTATCCACAGTTTTTTTCTCTTTGGGTATCAAACCGTATAATACGTACGGAAAAATACAAGGCGCGTTTTCCTCAAGGTTGCGTTTTTCGACGCTCTCTTTGAAGGCTCCGAATTTTATCTCCCAGTCGCCCGCCTGATTCATTGTGCGGTCTTTAAATATATCGGCGGTCGTTTTGTTCAGCTGAACGCCCAAATTACCGATATAACCTTTCGAATCTATTTTAGTCAGGATGAATTTACCTTCCAGAACCTTCAATCCGTTTATATATACGATCGCGTCATATTGGTTTTTAAACTTGCCCCTTACCTCTTCTACATTCTTAAACGTAAATATCCTGTTGTTTTTGGGCGACTTAGGCAAATATATCTCGTAACTTCGTTGTCTGTCCTCCGTGTTGAGGCTCGAGGGGTTTAAGAACATTCTTTTGAATACGATATCTTTCCTTTTGATGTCGATATCGCATAACATTTTGTTTAAATAAACGTTTATCATAATTACTATCTTTTTTGACCGCTTATAACATAGTAGCTCAGACTGTTGCTTTTTTCCATCAACTTGTTCAGGCACACATACCTTTGAGCGTCTATCGCGTGGTTAAACTTATCTATGGGTTTATTTGTCGGATTCTCGTTGGCGTCGGTTTGCCAACGGTAATTCCGGTACTCTTTAATGATATTCAGGCTGGTATTCGTGACATACTTTTTATATCTGTTCAGTATCGCTAACCCCGTTACAATACTGTCTTTACCTTTCAAGGCTGGTTCAACCCTCCATCCGAACGAACTGATCTCCTTTATACTCTTAGGTTCAGCGCTGTCCGCTACGATCAATATGTCTTTCGGAATATTCAGGCTTTCGAGATGTTTGGCAATCATCAGGTTGTCATAACCCCTGTGATACAACAATTCGTTTATCCATAACGCCCCCTCCGATAGCCTTATATCTACAATCGCCGTAGGGTCATTCGTGAACCCGAAATCCATACCTATCCATCTGTATTTATAAGTTTCAGTCATGGCTTGCGTTATTTCCCAATTCTTTATAATGCCGCCTTTCAATGATCCCGTCAATCCCAGACCGTAGGTATGCCACCAGTCTTTGTCATGCTTATTCGATTCTATCTCTTTTATTTGCGCCTCCGTCAAATATTCATTATCCTTATAAGTCGAATGGATAAGCTTTGATTCCGTATTATCCGTTTTGATGTCGGGCTGATCCGAACTGACCGGCACGCGTAACACTTTTTCGTCCAGCCAAAACTCAAAGCAGGGGTTGCAATCGAGAAAAATAGTTTCGGTTGTCCGTATAGCCAATTGCCTGTAAACCTCGTAATCTATATTGATACACTCATTGACATAAAGGATGCTTCTTGCCGCTCCCAAAACC